>NZ_LWFZ01001115.1:0-32049 GCF_001635225.1 Oleiphilus sp. HI0086 | reverse complement strand
GGAGAGCTCCATTATTCCTTCGTATATGGAAGATGTATATGGTGAATATGAGGCTGATACCGTTCTTTTAGAGGAAAAGAGTCAAGGAAACCCAGACACTCATGTTGTTGGGAATATCAGCTTGCTCGGTGAAGATGAACTTGAGAACGTAACTGTTGAACAACCATATAGCGAACAAGAAAGTGAAGAACTGCGTATGGTTAATAAATTTCTTGAAAGAATGAATAAGCAGGTTAACGAAAAATGGAATAATCCATACAAAGGTAGGCAAATGCATAGAGGTGTTGCAAAGCTAGAGCTGGACGAATACGGAAATGTCGTTGATGTATTTATCTTCTTGCAGAGTGGTCTCCCTGCTTTGGATGACTCGGTTGTTCGTGCAATTCGAGCCGTAAAGCGCTTTGACGTCCCAAAAAATACGATTATCGCCGAGCGATACAGCCACTTACGGTTTCACTTTAGTTCCATTGAGTTGGAGAGAGATAAAATGCCATTTGAAGTGGATCAATCCCATATTAAAGACGAGAGTGATTAGATGCACGTAAGATCAAAGGTTATTGAACGCAATTCAGAACAGTTTTCCCAGTGCAGAAAGTTGATTATTTTTGGTCCACCCCCTGGTGATCCTCTTGAGTATTTAAATCCTGAAAAGGTAATTACCTTTGATTATCGAGTATATCGGTCTTTAAAAAACTCTCTTGGTAACAAAGTCTTATTTAGTTTGGGTAATGAAGGTCTTGAGGCTTGTGATGCGGTGATCATTCACATCCCAAAAGCAAAGGCAGAGTTGGACCTTATCTTGGCCTATGTTACGCCTCTGTTGTGTCAAGGTGGTGATATCTATCTCGTGGGTGAGAAAAAAGCCGGAATTGCTAGTGCGGCTAAGAAGTTAAGCTCATATAGCAGTGATGCTAGCAAGATTGATTCAGCTAAACACTGTCAATTGTGGCATGCAAGCCTAGATCAAAAAGTCGAGCCGTTTAGCTTAAAAGATTGGATGACATCATTTGATGTTGAGGTGAATGACATATCCTTAAAAGTGGCTGCTATACCAGGTGTGTTTAGTATCGGTGAGCTCGATGAGGGTACTGAGCTACTACTGGCGAATATGTTTACCCGTCTAGAGGGGCGAGTATTGGACTTTGGTTGTGGTAGTGGCGTACTAGGGTGTTATACAAAACTGCTCAATCCAGGTATTAAGCTGGAAATGGTTGATATTAATTTGTTGGCCCTAAAGTGCGCTGAAGAAACTGCGCGGCTAAATAACATAGATGTAGATATTTACCCCAGTGATGGCTGGGCTGAGGTAAAAGGTAGGGTTAACGCCTTAGTGACGAACCCGCCATTCCATCAAGGTGTAGATACTGAATACACAACTACTGAGGGGTTTATTAAAGGTGCCAAAGATAAATTGACAAAGCACGCACCTTTTCTTTTAGTTGCGAATTCTTTTCTTAAATATGCATCGATTATTGAGGCGAGCATGGGGCGCTGCGATGTATTGGCTGAAACCACTAAGTTTCGTGTGTATAAGGCCTTTCGCTGAAGCTTGAATTATTTATAAGCAAAAAAAAGCCCTTGCATTGCAAGGGCGAGTCCACTCTAGCTTTACGCTAGCGATAAAAACCTGAAAAAATGAATTGCGTTCATTGGGTTAGATAATACTTCTTAGAATTAGAATGTTCATACTAAAATTTGAACTGGCTCACAAATATGTTTTATTGACTATTACTTGCCCTGCTTCTAAAGCATAAACCATTGGTGCATGTAACGGTATGTGATATTTTACATATATATGTGACTGTTGGTCGGCTTATAAATATTACTATAGCTTATCGACTTGAGCACAAGGAATACTGAATAGGTGGAGATTCCACCTAACCCTCAGGAGTACTCATGAAGACGGGTAGGGCTGTAATAGCCAAAAATAACAAGAATATATTCAAGCAAATTCCTGTAGCTGCTAAAAGCTGTGCTTTAGTGGTGGGCCTTACGTCGCCGTGCGCGTTTGCTGAGTTACAATTCCTTGACGATAGCTCATTATCTAACGTTACGGGTAAAGCTGGTTTGACTATTGATATAGAAACAAGGGTACATATCGGCGAGTTCGAATATGTAGATGCTGGTTCTATGTATACGAAAGATTACTCCTTGACTGGAATCGGTGGCGGCTTAGTAGACAACCTTCGCGCAAAAATTGACGTGACAGATGGTAACGAAACATTGGCAACAGGGTTTTCCGATGTTGCGCTCCTGGCCACTGCTGGTTTTTTTGATACGAGTGAAACTGATGTTGCCTGGGCTATCAATGAGTATGCTGATGGTGCTGGTGGGTTTGGGAAGCAGTACGGCGATGGCGATGTGCTTATTCACGTTACGTCACAAGACCTTGGGTTCAGTGATGCCGTCCTCACTGGCAATACTCCACCTCCACCGTCTACGCACGCATCAAATCTTGATAATTATAAAAATGCTGTTGATCTACATATTCAGGAAGCCGAGTTTGGTATACGTGCTTCAGACGGCAGTGTTGAGACTGCCTTAAGCAAGAATTTCTCAGTGGAAGCTTACCTAGGTTATTTAGATATAGTTATTAAAAACCAAGGAAATGACTTTCATGATACGACCGGCAATTCTTCGAATGGTAAGCCAAGAAATATATTGCTAGCTGATTCATATCTGGGGATCGATGCGAAATTTCGTGTAGAAGATTTGGATATTGATAGTACGAACAATGCGACCAATACAATCATACCTCGCTCAGTAACAAACCCTTATTTAACACTGCGTGATATGAGAATTCATAATGAACGTGGGAATGATACGCTTGGTAGTTTTGGCTTTGCAAGTGTTCAAAGTAAGTTGGCTGCAGCGCAACACATCATCCATAAAGATGGGGATGCTTTGATTCATGTTGATGGCCAAGCAATCTACGATATAAACGTTGCGTGGGATTGGGATCTACCCCATGTCTCTTTCGGAGATACAGGTCAAAGCATCGGTTCTGTCTACTTTACTGATTTCCATATCTCGGATACTTCACTCGTCATTTCGGCACATTAGAATATTTGCTTGATACGATTAGACCTAAAGCCAGCATTTAAGCTGGCTTTTTTGTGCTCATGAATCGCTCCACGGTATCAACGATGGTCTGAGTTTGAGGGTCAATTTCTAGGTTCACTGCATCATCTACCTTGAGTTCACCAAAGGTTGTTACCTCTAGTGTTTCAGGTATTAGATGAACGCTAAAGGACTCATTAGATACTTCGCCTAGTGTTAGACTGCAGCCATTTAATCCGGCAAAGCCTTTAGGTAGGAGGTATTTTTGGAGATTTTCGGGTGTTGTGAAATAAACTGTATGGACATCGTTAGCTGAGTCAATTTTACATATTTCAACGCTGCAATGGATATGCCCAGACATTAGATGGCCGCCTATCTCATCACCAATAGCCGCGGCTCGCTCAAAGTTAACTTGGTCGCTTTCTTGTAGCGAGCCAAGGTTTGTTAGTTTAAGTGTCTCGAGCATTACGTCGAAGTTCGCCCAGTTTTGCTCAAGATCAAAGGCGGTAGCGGTCAGACAAGTGCCGTTAATTGCAATACTTGCGCCTTTACTTATGTTTTTCAATGCGCCATCAGGAAAACCTATTTTTAATGTTTTTAGATTGTCTGTACCTGAAATTTCAAGAATGCTTGCTTTACCTTGAACGATGCCTGTGAACATAATTCCTTAAACTCTCATTTTAATATGGCTAGTGTTTGTGAGGAGGCGTTTGTCGAATTAGTGCGAGAGTGTTTCAGTGAGTGGCCACGATAAAGTGGCACTGTATTACTCGAAATAGCATTTCTGGCCTATTACTCGATCGCGCCCAGCTTCCTTTGCTTTATACAGGCATTGATCGGCAATATCCAATAGTTTAATCGCGTGCTTGATTGTGTCTGTAGTAGGGGTGGCGTTGGATACACCAATGCTCACAGTTAAAAAGGTTGAAATGCCCGAATCCAAAAACTCGTTTTCTTTGAACTGCTCACGTATGCGCTCGGCAAGTCGCATAGCACCGTCTAATGTCGTATTGGGTAGAAGCACTGCTATTTCTTCACCGCCATAGCGTGCGACGGTATCCGAAGGTCGATGGATAACTGCTTTTATCAGCTCGGCAGAGCGAGTTAGACAGTAGTCACCATACAAATGTCCGTATTTATCATTAAGGACCTTAAAGTGATCTATATCGATCATAATAACTGAAAAGCTGAGGCTGTCCCTCGCAGCACGGTGAATTTCTTTCTTAAAGGTCTTATCGAAATAGTAGCGATTCTTTAGACTAGTAAGGCCGTCAGTTACGCTTAGTTCCTTAAGCTGCGTATTCGCTTCTTCGAGCGCTTCGGTGCGTGATTTAACGATTTTATCTAAATCCTGATTCATTTTGATTTGCGCATCGAGTAGTGCATCTTGAGCTTCAACTCGCAAGTCTTTTTCATAATTTAACCTGTCAGCGAATGCGATAGAGAGAAGTGTCAGCTCGATTAGAGTGCCAAGGGATAATGCGTTTTCATTGAAAATATTTGGTTCTATAATTCGGTTATTTTCTAATAGGAAAATAATGACCGCACCTAAATAGCTAAACCAGGCCAAAGCAAAATAACGAGCAGTTTTAATCCCTTTTAGCCAGTATTTCACACCAAGGTAAAAGCCGGTCATTACCATAAAGCTTACAGCGATAAATGTACTTTTTAATGCGAAGCTATAAGAAATTAAGAAGCCGGATAGTACCGTCAATATGAAAGTCAGAATTAGAAGCTTTATCAGTACAAGGTCTCGCTTAGAGCTTATGTAGTCGATACCAATAAAATTCTTAATAAATGTTATCGCACTAATGCCGGTAAAAGCGGCAGAAAATACAACAGCGTGGTAATTAAATAGGGGGTAGTTTGGCCATAGATATTGAAAAGCGAGACCAGAAAGCACTAACTGGATGATTGCGCATGAGCTTAGGTATATTAAATAGTAAAGATAGCCTTTATCCTTTACGGTGAGATAAATAAAGCTATTGTAAAAAAGCATAATCAGGATTGCGCCGAAATATATCCCGGATAGAAGACTAAAAGATATGTTTTGCTTACTTAACTCATTTTGGGTAACGATTGAGAGCGGGAGTTGCAATACACCTTCTGACTGTATGTTTAGATATACGTCAAGCTCTGTATGGTTTTCTGGAATACTAAAAACAAAAGTAGGTAAATCTACCTTTCGGCTTTTAAATGGTAAGTGGTCGCCGGTATTGACTTGTTTGACGATGCGGCCGTCATTGACAAAATAAATCGATACACGGTCGTGATGAGGGTAATCTAATTTAACAAAATACTGTTGGTCGATATGAAAGCGCTGTTTGTGTAGCTTAAAGCGGAACCAGTAAGGCGCGTTCGTCTGCCCAAAGTGCTGAATGTGCTCGGTATTTTTTGTCCATTTATTTTTATCTATTGCTAGCACATCATTGATGCTTGCCGAAAAGGAACTGTCCAAGTAGTAATCTAGATAAGGTAGTGCATTAACTTCATCTACTATTTTGCTTACCTTAATTGTTTCGTACTGCGATGACGTGCTTTGTGCTAAGGATGGCTTAGAAATCGCGAGACTGACCCACAGCCCAATAGTGGCAATAAGCAAGATAAGCCATGCCATTTGAGAGCGTTCAGGAAGTAGGTCTATCTTTCTGTGAATGCTCATGCTCTGCTCAGAGTCCGATGTGCGTAGTTAGCTAGTGATTGGTGTGTAGTTGTTAGTATAGTGGATGTCTGAGAAATAGTTTCTAGAAAGCCATAAAAAACGCCGGATTTATAACAAATATGATAACCGGCGCAACTTGAATTTTGTCTAGTTTAGTTTTTAGGTCTGTCTATTGTTGCGAGTAAGGGCGAGGGTGCCTTGCGTTTTTAATAGCCCAGAATCTAAGCAAAGATGATAAGTAAGAGGCTATAATTACTAAAGTTGTTCAGATGGCATCCGATAAACTATAGCAACACCAAAGGGAAATCTTAGTGACTGCGCAACAAACAAACAATGCGGATACAAGCAAAACTGCATCTCTTGATAGCTTGTTAAATGATATCGATCAAAATAATGGCTTGGCCTCTGGTGATGACGCAGAGGAAAATAGCAGGCGCAAGACTCCCGATCGACGGCATACAAGCAAAAAACCTCGAGGAACTGTTGAGCGTCGTTTAGAAGACGACCGACGCCAAAAGAAAAGTATTGTTGATAACGCGCGAGAGCGTATTCTTGCACAAAAGGCCGAATTAAAACTGCAGCAACATAGGAAGAAGATATTACTTGCAGGCTGTGAGCCTGTAATGGGCTTGAACTATGATCACCTCGCAATGGACGATTACCCCGATAACACCTTGGTAGCCGAAGCTCGGAGAGATAGAGATTACTGGGTACTTATATGTGCTATTTTCGCGTCCTTGTTTGTATTTAGTTTGTTAGGTTTGCTTGATGCCTGGGTTGGTGGTGTTGGTTGTGGTATGGCTTTTCTATCTGCTTTTTTTGCATTCTCTCCTATGCGGAAGTTCTTTTTCTCTCGTCCACATTTACATGAGTTGCTAGCTAAAAGAAAGGTGATCGAATACGGAGCTTTACACCATATTCAGTACCTTGAAGGCACTGACGGGCTCGCATGGCGTTGCCAAAAATTGACAAAATTCAACCCGAACTTATCCAAGAGCCTCTTTAACGGTATATATCGTTACTCTAAAGATCGATCACTGCTAAACTATATGCAAAACAAAAAGACAATTCGTCTGTATTTGTTATTAATGGTTGAAGCTCAAAAGGCCTATAAACGCTTGGAAAAAGAATATCTAGAGAGCCATTTTAAGCATCTTGACCAAGGCTGGGATGACAGAATTGATGAGCTTGAAGCTAGCAAACTTGAACAATCGTTAAATAAGTCGGTAGGCGAGCCTGAGCAGAATCTAAAATCTTGACTTTAAGCTAGATCAAACGTATGTTTCAAACATCTGTTTGGAATATATATACTAAAAGAATTATATGGCTTATACCGAGACTGTTAACCGAATACTTGATGCTGCCGAGGTTCTCTTTGCTGAAAAGGGCTTCTCAGAAACTTCACTAAGAATGATTACGGGCAAAGCCGGTGTCAACTTAGCGGCGGTTAACTATCATTTTGGTTCAAAAAATGCGCTTATCCAGGCAGTGTTTAATCGCTTTCTTGCACCGCTAAATGAGTTAATGGTTGAAGGTCTGCGCGAGAATAACTGGGACAATGAAGGTTGCACACCAAGTATAGAAGATGTTCTAAGGTTGTACACGAGTAGTCTGTTAAAGATACCTACACGCAATAAAAATGGTGTTTCTATATTTATGCGAATGCTTGGCCTTGCTTATACTCAATCACAAGGTCATTTGCGTAAATACTTAGAAGACGAGTATGCAAAAACTTTCTGGCCTTTCTTAAATCTGCTTAAGGATATTACGCCAGAGCTATCGACGGCTGAGCGTTTCTGGAGAACTCAATTTGTTATCGGTGCAACAGCCTTTACAATGTCCAGTATTCAGCAGTTATCTGACATTCTGTCGAATAAGCCGGATTCTGAGGTGGATACAGAAAAAGTCGTTAATTACCTTGTGCCATTTCTAGCAGCCGGATTGAGCGCAGCTCCTGTTAACTGATTTTCTGCTCGCTGCTCATGACATAGGGAGTGTGAAGTGAATGCCGTTTGAACCAGGACTTAGACGCTCGTTAGAGAGTGAATTTTCCCTTTGTCAGCCCAGAATCGAAGTTAATGTAAAGTTACAGCAGCTGACTTTGTTTAATGAAAACAAAGTGGCTCGTTTTAGTGTGTCCACCGCCCTTAACGGAGTTGGACAGTTTAGCGATTCAGGTTGTACGCCTTTAGGTTATCACTATATTCGCGCTAAAATTGGTGCCAATTCTCCTATTAATACGGTCTTTGCCGGGCGTCGCCCAACAGGTGAGATCTACTCAGCTAAGCTTGCAAATAATTTCCCCGAACGAGACTGGATTCTGACGCGCATTATGTGGTTAAGCGGACTTGAGCCTGGCTATAACCGCTTGGCTAAAGTTGATAGTATGAGGCGCTATATTTACATTCATGGCACCCCTGACTCTGAACCAATGGGGCAGCCTTTGTCTCATGGCTGTATTCGGATGCGTAACAAAGATGTAATGGATTTATTTTCTCGTGTTTGTGTCGGGACGCGTGTTTTAATTAAAGAATAGTTTCTTTGATAGAGTAATAGTGAATATGAAGGAAAACAATATTGGCCCGCTGATGCTTGATGTGGCAGGGACTGAGTTGAATGAAGAAGAAAAACAGGTCTTATCTAGTCCGGTTGTTGGGGGAGTTATTCTCTTCTCAAGAAATTACCTGAACCCTGGTCAATTGACTAAGCTAATCTCGGAGATCCGGGAGTGCTCAAGCAATCTTATTATCGCCGTTGATCACGAAGGTGGACGCGTTCAGCGATTTCGCGAAGGGTTCACGCGAATACCGCCAATGAGGTCTCTTGACCGGGTTTATCAAGAGGATAAAGCGCAGGGCTTAAAGCAAGCTTTTGATCTGGGTTGGTTAATCGCGGCAGAGCTAATTGCATTTGATATTGATATCAGCTTTACGCCAGTATTAGATCGCGACCATGGTGTTTCTGAAGTAATCGGCGATAGAGCATTTTCCTGCGATCTTGAGACGATTACTGCTTTATCTTCATCGCTGGTTTCAGGTATGAAAGAAGCAGGCATGGCTTCTACAGGGAAGCATTTTCCTGGTCATGGAGCGGTTGTTGCTGATTCACATCATGAGATCCCGGAAGACAATCGTAGTCTAGAGCAGATCATGCAAAATGATACGATTGTTTTTGAGCGCTTAATCCCATTAGGGCTTGATGCATTGATGCCTGCTCATGTCATTTATAGCCAGGTAGATAATCAACCCGCTGGCTTTTCCAATGTTTGGATGCAGGATATTCTGCGAGGAAAGTTTGGATTTGAGGGGGTTATATTTAGTGATGACTTGTCAATGGAAGGTGCTAGTGTTGCAGGCAGCTATGTCGCGCGTGCAGATGCGGCTTTGTCTGCTGGTTGTGATATGGTGCTTGTCTGTAACAATCCAGATGCTGCGCAAGAAGTGAGGCTGCATTTGGAATCTTTGCTGCAGCAAGGTGATCTAACCGTCGATAATCAAAGACTCAAACGAATGCGCTACCAAGCAAGCAAAAAACTAAGTATCGAAGATGTTAAGGCATCTGAGGTATGGAAGACCTATAACAAATAGCATCTTAATAAAAATTAGGGGTGGGGTAGTATGAATTGGAATATTTTGAATACCTTCTTATTAAATAGCGGGCTCGAAAACTTGCTTGTTCGTCAAGTTGTCGAGATTTCGATTATTCTATTGCTAACCGGTTTGATTAGTTTCTTATCTAAAGTATTCCTTAAGCGCGTTGAAGCGCAGTTTCTTAAAACGCGTAACTTGTGGGATGACACTTTACTTCATTCTTCACGATCACCGATAGCTTTGGTTATTTGGTTACTCGGTTTGTCCTGGATTGCTTATAGTGTTCAGCGTCAATCAGGTGTTGACCTTTCAGTATTTATTAGTAATACGCAACAAATAATCATCGTTTTTTGCCTGGTGTGGTTTGTTGTCCGATTTATTTCGGGCGGCGAGAAGATCGTTGTTTGTGGCGAAAAGATGAAGCAGCCAATGGATGAAACAACAGTTTCGGCTATTGGTAAGTTATTGCGTGCAATTGTTATTATTATTGGCGTATTAGTCGTGCTACAGACCATGGGTTATAGCATGAGTGGTGTCCTAGCGTTTGGTGGTGTCGGTGGTCTCGCCGTGGGCTTTGCTGCAAAGGATCTGTTGGCCAATTTTTTTGGTGGCTTAATGATCTACCTGGATCGACCTTTCAAGGTTGGCGATTGGGTTCGCTCACCCGATAAGGAAATTGAAGGTACTGTAATTAAAATTGGCTGGCGCTTAACCACCATAAAAACCTTCGATAAACGGCCATTGTATGTGCCAAACTCTGTATTTACGAACATATCAGTTCAAAACCCGTCACGTATGAGCCATAGAAGAGTCTATGAAACGATTGGTATTCGATACGATGATGCCGCCGCGCTGCCTCGTATTATTAGCAATGTTAAGGCTATGCTATTGCAGCACCCTGAAATTGATACCACACAAACCCTTATCGTAAACTTTAATGCCTACGCGGCGTCATCCTTGGACTTCTTTATCTACACCTTCACCAAAACAACTGATTGGATTAAATATCATGAAGTTAAGCAGGATGTCTTAATTCGTGTTTACGACATTATTGCAGCCGAGAATGCAGAGATTGCTTTTCCAACCTCTACTTTGCATATGCCAGAGGCCTTACGCATTGAAGGTGAGATAAAAGGGCAATCGCCACAAGACTAATAAGATGATGACTCAATTGGTTAATGACTAGCCTTGAGCTTTAAGTGGGAATTTATATGTTAGGAATTATCGGTGGAACAGGCTTTGGTTCAATGTCGGGTGCTGAGCTTGTAGAGCAGCTATGGCCAAGTACGCCTTTCGGAGAAACCAGTGGCCCAGTTGTGATAAGTGCACTAAACGGGCTTAAGTTTGCGTTCATGGCGCGTCACGGTAATCCTCACCGTATTCCTCCTCATTTGATAAATTATCGTGCCAACCTCTTTGCCATGAAGCAAGCAGGTGTCGATAGAATTATCGCAATTAACGCGGTAGGCGGAATTCATGAAAAGCTCGGCCCGGGTAATCTTTCCATTCCAGACCAAATTATTGATTACACTTATGGGCGTGAACACACTATATATGATGGCATTCATTGCGAAACTGTTGATCATATCGACTTCACCAAGCCGTACTCTGAAACATTGAGAGCAAAACTTCTTCGCTCAGCAAGCGCGGTGTCATTTGATGTCTTGGATGGTGGAGTTTACGGTGCTACTCAGGGGCCGAGATTAGAGTCATCAGCTGAAATACTTCGTTGTAAGGCTGAAGGCTGCGATATGGTCGGAATGACGGGCATGCCTGAAGCTGCGCTAGCAAGAGAATTGGAGTTGGACTATGCCTGTATTGCCTTGAGTGCGAATTGGGCAGCAGGTTTGTCAGATACGCCTATTACAATGGCAGATATAAAAGAGGCAGTTTCGAAAGCGTCAGCACGCGTAAGCGAGCTGATTTTTCAAGATCTGGGAAGTTTATAGTCGAGCAATTAAGCAGCGGGTTCTGTTAGCTGACAATGTGTGTCACACAAATCCCGCTGCTGCAGTTAAGAGGTGGTATTCGGGAATGTTTGTTAGCTTGCTTTCTTAGTTAGTTGGTTTTGATACATTTCTCGAATTTGCTCTGCTGAGTACTTGTCTACAGTTATGTGGTTAAATTCAACTAGGTGTAATGCAGGGGAGCTTGGTAGTTCTTGATCAATTAACTCGGTGCCATTCGAATTTCTTGGCGCTGTATTTTGTTTCGCTAAACGACTTGCTTCTTTAGATGCTTTTGTTGTCATATCAAACCTTCCAGAGAGAAAACTTCTTAAGCGGTACATATAAAATATAAACTACCTTGGCTGGGATTTCACTTAATTTTATTCATAGCCTTAGACTATTAAGTTCTGATTGATAATAAGTATAAGCCCTTTGCACAGAAATGGGAGTGCTTGCGTGTCGCTAATTTGTAGCAGTTTGTAAACGGAAAGAAAGTAGGTGGCTATGCGCAGTGTTGGCTTAGAAGCCCGACTTTTGGAGCCATTGATCCAGGCGATTCGCAAAGGCTTGCCTTTCTTGTTGGCCTAAGGGCGGTGGTCCTCCTGAATGAACACCGCTGGATCGCATTGTCTCCATAAAATCTCGCATATTTAAGCGCGACTTGATGTTTTCCTTTGTATAGAGCTGCCCCCGTGTACCGATAACCTTGGCACCCTTGGTAATTACTTCGTCGGCGAGAGGAATATCTTGAGTGATGACAAGATCATTTTTGTTCGTTTGTTGCACTATCCAGTTGTCTGCAACGTCAAAGCCACTACTAACCTGAATTGACCTTAGAGTCTTGTACTTTGGTAGGGGGATATGCTGATTAGCAACGAACGTGATCACAACATTGGTTCTTTTCGCAGCTTTAATCAAAATGTCGCGAATAACAACCGGGCAGGCATCAGCGTCCACCCAAATAGAAGGTAAAAGGGTGTCAGAAGTTCTGGTTTCATTTGTGCTTGATTTATCGTTCATAATAAGTCGCTAGATAACGCTAATAATAGTAGCTCTATCTGCTAGATCTCGGGCTCTGGCTCTAATTTATTAATGGTGACAATTAAACCGATTGCCGGGTGATCTAAATAATGAATTTCTCCATATTTTAAGCGCCGGCTTTGGTGTAAACGGAATACCTGACTAGGTATCCTGGAGGAAGAGTGCTTGCTTAAAACAATTTCGTCTGGCTTGTATGCTTGTAGCAATGAATCAGTTTTGTGTCGAATAGTGCTGGTCGAAAGTAGCCAGTCGAAAATGTTTCGCTCTGGATAAAACAAAAAACTGGTAAGAAATAAATCTGCTTCGATGTGCATGTATCGGGAACGTTTAATAGTAAGCGTTCCCTCTAGGTGAGTTTCACCATAATAGCTTTCATTTTGAACTACATCGGTCAGCGCAGATATACGAAGTGGGGGTAATGTGCTGCCTGGTTCCATGGCTTGTTGCCAAGCGCCATATTTAATGACGCGTACATCCCTACTTTTATTTAATTTTGAAAGCGCATCATTGAGTTGCATTGATGAACTATCAAGCTGTTCATATTGGAAGTTCGATAAGGTTTCTAAACCTTCGATCAAATGAGTGTATTGTGAATGCCGAGGTGGATTGTAGGGAACAAGATTAAACTTTCTATTCGCTTCGACATGCCCCTGGTGAGTAAAGAGAATGTATTCTACCTGGAATATTTCTTCGCTGAAATCTTCAGCATAAGCATGGTTAATCGTGAAAGACAAAAGAAATAGCGCGAGTATTCGAAAACAGAGCTTGTAGAGAGTATTCAATGTTAACACGTGCGTAAAAGCCTCACCTTCTTACAGGTTGGAGTGAAATTAGCTGAATACTACCATTCTCATTACTTAAAGCCAGAGAAATTTAAGCCTTGAATCCAAACCTTTCGAAAAGAAATGAGCTAGAAGAAATCACCGATGTAATTATTGAGTACGTCACCTTTTTGCACCTTTGGTTTGTCTGTACTCATGTCTACAGGTTTTTCTGTAGGCTCTACCGCTTCGGTAGGCGAGTGTGCCACAAATGCGGGGAGCTCGCTTGCTAAACTACTTTTCGTGGTGTGAACATGGTTAGCACCCTCTAAAGCAGTCACGCGGTAATAGTAACGCCCGCGATATGCTGCAAGGAAAACTAAGCAAAGTGTTAACAGTTCGAAAAGGTGAATGAGCATAATTGTAAGTTGGTACTCTAAGCAATATGTCAGTGTCTGCGTAAAAGTGAAGCGGTATTCTATTGAATAACGTGCATCAGATCAGCTAATTATAGTTGATTTTACAACTATTTTAAATTTGTGGCTGTGTTTTGGGCTTGTTAGTGAGGTGTGGTAATATCCGCGCCAAATTAATGGGGTTGAGGTTGGTAAGTTATGAGCGAAGAACAAGGTCAGAAACGTGTAGGGTTCGTTAGTCTGGGATGTCCAAAGGCTTTAGTAGACTCTGAGCGTATATTGACCAAATTAAAGCTTGAAGGTTACGAAGTCGCCCCAGAATATGATAATGCGGATGTTGTGGTCGTAAATACTTGTGGTTTTATTGACTCTGCCAAGCAAGAATCACTCGATGCGATTAATGAAGCGATGCGCGAGAATGGTAAGGTCGTTGTCACCGGGTGTATGGGCAAGGGGAGTGACGCAGAGCAGATAAAGAGCGCTTTCCCTGAAGTGTTAAACGTTAGCGGACCGGCCGATTATGAAAGCGTAATGGGCGCTGTTCACGAATATGCTCCCCCGTCGAAAGAACAGGAAACGCACTATAGTGACAGGGTGCCTGCTCAAGGCATCAAATTAACACCTAAGCATTATGCTTACCTTAAAATCTCGGAAGGATGTAACCATCGCTGTAGCTTTTGTATTATCCCTCATATGCGCGGAGATTTGGTAAGTCGCCCAATTTCTGAAGTTATTGAAGAGGCCAAACGCTTGGTAGAAAGTGGTGTAAAAGAGCTTCTTGTTATCTCTCAAGATACAAGCGCCTACGGTGTCGATGTTAAATATAAGCTCGATTTTATGGAAGGCCGGGCTCACGAAACACGTATGCAAGACCTCGCTGTTGCGCTAGGAGAATTGGGTGTATGGGTAAGAATGCATTACGTTTATCCTTATCCTCATGTTGATAAACTGATCCCCTTAATGGCAGAAGGAAAGATTCTGCCGTATTTGGATATTCCCTTCCAGCACGCTAGTGCAAAAATACTAAAAGCAATGAAACGTCCTGCGCACAGCGAGAAGGTCATCGATCGCATTCGTTCCTGGCGCGAGATATGTCCTGAACTTACGATAAGAAGCACCTTCATTGTTGGTTTTCCGGGTGAAACAGAGCAAGATTTTCAGGAGCTATTGGACTTTTTAGAAGAGGCCCAGTTAGATCGTGTAGGTTGCTTTACGTATTCTCCTGTAGAGGGCGCGCCAGCAAACGTCTTGGCGAATCAGGTCCCCGAAGAAGTGAAGGAGAGTAGGCACAAAAGGTTTATGGAAAAGCAGGCTGAGATTAGTGCCGAACGTTTGCGAGCAAAGGTTGGTTCATTGCAATGGGTGATCATTGACGAAGTGGTTGAAGAAGGCGCGGTAGGTAGGAGCTCAGCAGACGCACCTGAAATAGATGGTAACGTCTTCATCGATGGAGCAACTCACCTATGTGTCGGTGACTTGGTTAAAGTAGAGGTCGAAGAGGTTGATGAGTATGATATGTGGGGGCGCTTGGTTTAGAAGGAGAGGCTTCTTTCTTCCTATATCTAAATCAACGAACTCTTTAATTAGGTGAAAAAGTCGGCACGCAATCTGACCTACTTAAATAGCGGTTTCGACTAGAGCCTAGAAATGCCCTGCCCAATCTTAGTCAGCAATGTGCCAATTTCAGACCTTGGCACTTGCTTCAAGGTTGGCCGAAACTTACTGATTCTGAATCGTCGATTGATATCGGGAATTGGTGATTAGCGGACATAATCAAGTTATCCAGACAAACGCAACTTAGACAATAAGCTGCTTATATCTTAGTGCTCTGCTTTAATCTTACTGCATGCCATTAGCTGATGCTGAAACAGCAGTAGATTCAAACTGTCATCCTTCCTCCCAAGCAGAAATCGCCCATGCAACGCTGTTAAAAAATAAAACCATTAGATCTTCGACTCATTAGATCTTCGACTCATTAGGTCTGTTAGTCGCTGAAGTGTGACGCGCCTTTTAATTCTAGTATCCAGATAAATTTGTTTTGGCATTACTACTGTAGAAAAACAAGCTAGCCTGCACTCTATAACGCTAAGTGGTATGGATCTATCGAACCTAAACTATCCGGACCTAGGAAACGGAGCTTTACGCGGAAGGGGCGTTCAGTTCTTCTAAGTTTTTGTGTATTTTCATTGCATTTGAACTAGCTTGCGGCTAGCTTATAAAGATAAAACTAAGCATCAATTTAGCCTATGAACCCTGAACTTCTGTCTGCTACTTATCTAAACCATTTCTCGCGCTATGCCGAAGAGCAAGGAATTGATCTACAACCTTTCTGGAAACAGGTTGATCACAACGAAAGCGAGCCCTTCATTAAAGTGGATACCTTGAAACAGCTTATTCACTATATGTGGAAAAAGGGGTGTCCGCGTTCGTTAGGATTGTTTGTCGGTAGGAACATCAGCTTGTCCAGTCATGGCCATGTAGGCTATGGCCTGTCGCATGCAACCAACCTGGAAGACAGCCTGGTATTTCTTTGTGAATATTACAAAATTCGCGCACAAATTCTCAGCTTCTATATCGAAGAGGATGAAGAGAACATCTATCTCTGTATAAAACCCCTTGCCGATTGGGGAGACATTGATGTTGTTCTTTATGAGACGATTGCTGCGCTGGTTTTCAACATTATCAAATTTGCTATTGGCTCAAAAGTAGAAGAATGCGTTCTGGAGCTGCCTTTCGAAGAGCCTGACTGGAGTGACTTATATGGATCGTGTTTGCCGAAGCGCATTCGTTATTCAGACGGAGTTTTGCGATATGGTATGCCATTGGAGTGGAAGGCGATCACCTGCGTTTCAGCAGATCCGGTTACTGCCGAAATGGCCGCTCAACAATGTAAGAATGAGCTTAATCGTTTACTGGAATCACGCACATTATCAGACAAAGTGAATGAACTAATTCTTTCGAGTGTTCAGTTTGAACTATCACTCGAGCAAACCGCCAAGACGCTTTATATGTCCAAGAGCACCTTAATCAGAAAACTGAAGCAAGAAGGTAAGACTTTCAAACTTCTAATGGAAGACGCCAAGAAAAAAAATGCTCAATACTTGCTGAAGAAAACAGATCAAAAGATAGATGTGATCGCTTTACAGCTTGGTTACGAAGATGTGTCGAATTTTGGGCGCAGTTTCAAACGCTGGTTTGGCTGCGCGCCATCACAGTATCGAGAAGGGTAAGGAAGTTTATCGTTATTGACACTTATTGACCTGTCCTTGGCAACTCCCGCCATTCTTAGGTGCTGAGCACTCAGTTAACATCACCCTCATGATAACCATATTGACTCTAGATTGGGTGACAAGATGTCAGAACTAATATACGACTACATCATTGTTGGCGCCGGTTCGGCGGGCAGTGTGCTTGCGAATCGCTTAAGCGAGAATGAAAAGAACTCGGTGCTGGTACTTGAAGCCGGACCTGAAGACAAAAGTCCAATGATTAAAATACCCGGAGCTTTTGCTTACTTTATGTATAGTAAAAAATATAACTGGGGCTATGAGTCTGAAGCCGTTGCCGACATTCGTAAGGGGCAACCAATGTTCTGCCCCAGAGGAAAAACCTTAGGCGGAAGTAGCGCCATCAACGCAATGGTCTATGTTCGAGGCGACAAATCTGATTATGATCACTGGGAAGCCCAAGGAAATAAGGGCTGGAAATTCGATTCAATGTTGCCCTATTTTAAAAAAGCCGAAACAAATGAGCGAGGATGCAATGACTACCACGGCAGCCAAGGTCCTCTTTATGTCTCAAACACACAAAATACTTACCCCTTGAATGAGTGCTTCCTAAAAGGTTCTGAGCAAGCGGGATACCCTTTAAATGACGATTTCAATGGGCCTCAATTTGAAGGTGTGGGCTATTATCAGTTTACAATCAAGAATGGCGAAAGGTGCGGTGTCTCACGGGCCTATTTAAAGCCTGCTCGTACTCGAAAAAATCTGCACATACAATGTGAAGCCTTAGTTAATCGAATTATTCTCGAAGATAAAGAGGCCAAAGGTGTGGTCTATTCGCAACGAGAAAAAGAGTATACCGCTCATGCTAAAAAAGAAGTTATTTTGTGTGGTGGTGCGTTTAACACACCACAAACTCTCATGCTGTCCGGGATCGGTGATAAGAAGGAGCTCGAGAAAGTAGGTATAGCTGTCGTTCATGATCTTCCAGGAGTAGGAAAAAACCTTCAAGAACATGTTGATGCTTGTGTATTGGTAAAAAGCAAGAAAAAAGACGGATTTTCTATTACGCCATCCGGGTTATTAAAAGCCTTGCCAGATGCTTTTAATTACTTTACTGCTAAAAAAGGTAATCTTGCTAATTCGATAACCCAATCTGGCGGCTTCTTGAAATCTGGTCCTTCTGTTGAGGTTCCTGATATTCAGCTGCACTTCGTACCACTTCTTTTTGATGATTGCGGCAGAGATCTTGGTTTACTTTCGCAACATGGTTACTCCCTACATGTGTGCGTACTCAGACCGGAAAGTCGTGGTCAACTAAGCTTAAAGTCTTTAGACCCTCGCGATCGAATCAAAATCGATTTTAACTTCCTCTCTCAAGAAAAAGATCAAAAAGTTTTGGTTGACGGCATTCGGGTCGCGCGAAAAATCCTAGCATCTGAAGCTTTTGATGATCATCGTGGCGACGAAGTTCACCCAGGAGCTGATATCACCTCCGATGCAGACATTCTGCAAGCGTGCAAAGATCGTTTAGGTCTGGTTTATCACCCCGTGGGTACCTGCAAAATGGGTAATGACGATATGTCTGTCGTTGACGACCAGTTGCGTGTTCATGGCATCTCAAAGCTACGAGTAGTCGACGCATCGATCATGCCCACTTTAATAAGCGGCAATACCAATGCACCTGTAATAGCGATTGCTGAAAAGGCATCCGACCTAATATTGTCACCATCAACCATGCTCAACTAAATGATGAGTACAAATCACTTTTGTGAGCAATAAGTCTATTACGTAATAAAATACACAACTTTTGAACATTAAACATTCAAATAGTACACAACATAAGCACGTTTAAATCGATAAAAATAGAGGCAAACAAATGAACTGCGCGGCGAAAATTTCTACTCACGATACATCTATTGAAGAACGATTAACTATGCTTAAGTCAGCGGCTCGAGCTAATCCTTACCCTTCCTTCAATGAGAGGAAAAAAAATCTTCTAAATCTTCGTAGCCAAATTCAGCGTTACCAAGATGCCATTACCGCTGCAGCAGCCAAAGACTTTGGCTGGCGCGCACCAGCTGAATCTAAACTTATTGATGTGCTCGGGCCCGTTTTAGAAATCAATCATGCAGTTCACAAACTCAAAAAGTGGATGAAGCCTAGTCGTAGATCCACGGAGTTACTCTTCACAAGTAATAAAGCCAAAGTACATTACCACCCCAAAGGTGTTGTCGGAATCATCTGCCCATGGAACTTTCCCTTATACCTAGCGTTAGGGCCTCTTATTGCAGCTTTGGCAGCGGGCAACAGAGCGATGATCAAAATGCCGGAGAATTGCCCTAACTCAGCCGCATTACTGCAAGAAATGCTTAGCGAAATTTTTCCTGAAGACTTGGTGGATGTGTTGCCTGGTGACCACCCGGATGCGATGAAAATTTCAGAGCAGCCTTTCGATCATTTGGTGTTTACAGGCTCGCCTAAAACCGGGCGTATTATCATGAGTAACGCGGCTAAAAATCTGGTACCTGTCACTTTAGAACTCGGTGGAAAATCGCCGGCAGTTGTGTGTGAAGGCGCCAACCTGAATGATGCCGCTAAGCGAATTGCGCATGGTAAGGCCATGAATAGCGGTCAAGTCTGTTTAGCACCTGACTATGCGTTAGTACCTAGAAATAATATTGATGAGTTTGTTGAGGCCGTAAAGAAACAGTTTATAAAAATGCATCCCTCGACTTCCGGTAGTGAACATTACACCTCATTGGTAGACGACCGCGCAGACGAACGTTTCAGGCGCCTAATTGACGACGCGAAAGCGCATCGGGCAGACATAACCGTTTGCGGTTCTATTGGCAAGGGGCGGCAGTACCCGCTTCATATTGTAAAGAACCCTGATCTCAATATGAATTTGATGCAAGAAGAAATATTCGGTCCAATTTTGCCTGTGATTCCCTACGATAATATCAACGAAGTAATTGACTTTATAAACGACCGGGAACGCCCTCTAGCACTCTATTTATTCGGCCATGATAAATCCATACGAGACACAATTATGAAAAACACGCTGTCTGGTGGAGTAAGCATTAATGATTGGGGCTGGCATGCATTCAATCACGACATGCCTTTTGGTGGCGTGGGTAATTCAGGTATGGGCAGTTACCATGGCGAAGAAGGGTTTCGTGAGCTATCCCATGCCCGATCGACTTTTCAACGACATCGATTCTTTCCGATTGGTTTATTCTATCCTCCCTACGGAACCATTATTCAGAAATTATCGATGAAACTATTTCTAGGTAAGGCAGATAAAGAGCTGCTAGGCCCACCTAATCTAGATTCATAATAATAAACACCTTTGGGGTTACCGATGACACAGATAAACACAACACTCTCACGCAACAACCTAGCCGACTTTTTAGAGGGCTTTCTTCAAAAATACGCAGAAAAACCAGCTTATTCATGTCTCGGGCAAACATTATCCTTTGCTGAAATCGATGCTAAATCTAAGGCTTTGGCCTGTTTCTTACAGCAGCAAGAGAACCTAAATCAGGGTGACCGGATAGTGATACAGCTGCCAAATCTAAGCCAGTACCCAATTGCTGCTTACGCCGCGTTGCGTGCTGGTTTAGTCGTGGTAAACACAAACCCTCTTTACACGCCTAGAGAAATGCAGCATCAATTCTCAGATTCAGGTGCCAAGGCGATAATTATTCTAGAAGACCTGTTGCCCAACTTAGAAAAAATCAAGGGTGATACGGCGCTGGAGCTAGTGATTTCAACAGGTGCTGCGGATTTACTAAGCGACTCCCCGACGCCTGCTCCAGAGGGTTGCCACTCTTTTAGCCAAATCCTCAATGATTTTGATCAGGCTAAATTGCAAGCCCGTAAAGATATTGGCCCAGATGATTTATGTATGCTCCAGTACACTGGAGGCACAACTGGCGTTTCTAAAGGTGCTTGTTTAAGCCACCGAAATGTCATAAGTAATGCTAAACAATGTTTGGATAGACTTGCTACAGGGTGTAGAGAAGGGCAAGAGATATTTGTGTGCCCATTACCCCTCTACCATATCTATGCCTTTACAGTGAATATGATTATGTTTGCGAGCAAAGGCAATCTCAATGTACTCATTCCTAACCCTAGGGATCTTAACGCCTTTATTAATGCCATCAAACCTTTCGAATTTACCGGCATATCAGGGATCAACACTCTCTTCGTCGGTCTTTGTATGCAGGAAGAATTTAAAGCGCTAGATTTTTCAGCACTGCGATTGACCGTCTCGGGTGGAACTGCCTTAACCTCTAATGCCAGTGAAATATGGAAAGATGTAACAGGCTGCAGTATTTCTGAAGGCTATGGGTTATCAGAAACATCTCCGGTCCTCTGCCTTAATGAACCTGGCAATGAAGAAATAGGCACAGTTGGGACACCTCTTTCTGATACAGAAATTCAGCTTTGGAATGATGACGATCAACCCGTATCTGAAGGTCGCGGACAGATCGTCGCTAAAGGCCCTCAAGTGATGAGTGGTTATTGGAATATGCCAAATGAAACCGCAAAGGCATTAACTGAAGATGGCTTTTTCAAAACGGGTGATATGGGCGAATGGACTGATGACGGTAAGCTAAAAATTGTTGACCGTCTAAAAGATATGATTATTGTTTCAGGATTTAACGTCTATCCAAATGAAGTTGAAGAAGTATTAACCAGTTTTCCGCAAATTCTAGAAGCAGCCGTAATTGGTGAAGCTGATGACATTTCAGGTGAAAAAGTATGTGCTTATGTTGTACTAAAAAATGAAGCAACAGAAAAAGAAATTATTGAACACTGCCGCAAAGTGCTGACCGCTTATAAGGTTCCCAAGAAAGTGGTCGTACTAGAAGAATTGCCTAAATCAACTGTTGGGAAAATACTGCGAAGGGAGCTGAGACCTGCTTCCTAAATGACTTTAAACAAAGTCATCAAACAAAACGAGCCCCGTGATTTTGCCATAGATTTCGGTTAGCTATGTTTTGATATTTATTCAGGTTTTTAGGGTGCCCAAATGGCACCCTTTTTTTGTTTGAAATATGCTTTCGTTCCACTAAAACGACACGAATTGACTGTGACATGACACCTAGGGCCATAACCCTGGCCTGCGTCTCCCGATAAGATTGTTTTACTAACAATAACGGAGAAAATCTCATGTCTAAAGAAGCGGCAGCAATGCTTTCGGTCCCGCGCTCTCAAAGCGAGGGTGAAATCACCACCTGGATGTCATTAAAAAAATACGCTTACATCATTTCGCTGATTTTACCTTTAGCGCCTATCGGATCATGTTATCTAGCGGTTACAACAGGAAATGGCCTATGGTTATGGACAACAATCGTATTCTGGTATTTCGGAATAGCGGCACTAGATAGCTATTTTGGTGATGATGAAGCGAATCCAACCGAAAAAATGGTCGAAGAGCTTAAATCAGAGCCTTACTACAAAAAAGTGATGTACCTGACCGTTCCTTTGCTTTGGGCAGCGGTGATTGCATGTGCCTATACGGTATCTCAATACGAATGGTCCTGGTTTAACTTTATTGGTGGAGCCTTAACAGCAGGTTTAGCCGCTGGAATTGGCGTTAACCTTGGCCACGAGATGGGCCATAAGGTCAATGACCGAACGCAGGTGTTTTTTGCAAAGATGGCTCTAGCTTTACCGGGATATGGGCACTTTTTTATCGAGCACAACAAAGGCCATCACAAAGATGTGTCGACGCCTGAAGATCCTGCATCATCAAGAATGGGCGAGTCTATCTATCAATTCGTAAAACGAGAAGTGCCTGGGGCATTTCGCCGAGCATGGGAGCTGGAAAGCGCAAGGTTGAAGCGACAGGGTAAGTCAGAGTGGTCGTTACAGAATGAGATTATCCAGCCCGCTCTTGCAACTGTTGCATTGTACAGCATGCTGCTAGCTTACTTTGGGCCTGTGATGATTCCATTTCTGTCGATTGTGGCTGCATTCGGCTACTGGCAGCTGACGTGTGCAAATTACATTGAACATTATGGTTTGCTCAGGCAGAAGAACGAAAAGACTGGGCGATTCGAGCGCTGTCAGCCACACCATTCCTGGAATTCGAATCAGAAAATTTCCAATCTGATTCTCCTGCACTTACAACGTCACTCTGACCACCACGCGCATCCGACTCGCGCTTACCAAGTTCTCCGTGATTATCATGGTGTACCTTCTCTTCCTGCCGGATACCCATGGATGTTCGTATTAGCGATGATTCCACCGGTTTGGTTTTCGGTAATGGATCCGAAGGTTGTGAAATGGGCTGGTGGAGATATGGACAAGGTAAATATCGAGCCCACTAAGCGCGACGAGATCTTCTCTCGTCACCATCACCCTGAAGTAGAGAAGGCTGCCTAGGCAGGCTAAGTCTAACGGGATTAGAACACAATTACTGAACGGGTTTAGGTGCGTCCATGCTTGTACTTTCTTTATTGGCTCTGATCGGAGTCGCAGGGTTTGGCTCATTCCTGCTTAAAAACAGAATACAAAAACGAGCCATAAGAAAGTGGATGATCACTGTTCATGGATTAGCCGCCTCAGGTGCTTCGGTTCTGCTGATACTGGGTCTGTATGATGCGCATTCAGCAGATACTACCAACTCATGGAACTGGGTAGGACTTGTGCTCACTCTAGGTGTGGTCATTGGTTCGTATCAACTGTTCAGAAAAGTACTCAAAGGTAGGTCGAAACCTTTGATCTTGCAGTGCCTGCATGGTGTGTTTGCAGCGAGCGCGATATGCGTTTTGGCCTACTCGATGATTATTTAATACAACGACATATCAAAACTTAATAAAGGAGCAAAGACATGGCTCAATATGAATGCCCAGATTGTGGCTACATTTATGACGAAAGCAAAGGCGCTGAGCACGAAGGCTATCCTGCAGGAACGCTATGGAAAGATATTCCGGATGACTTTCCTTGCCCTGACTGCTTTGTGAGAGAAAAGCCAGATTTCGAAGAGCTGAAAGATTAATTGAGGAGCGATCATGAGCACAGAGAATTATAGAAAGTATTGTTGTATCACTTGCGACATGATTTATGACGAAGCATTAGGGATGCCCGAAGAGGGTATCGCGCCGGGTACACGCTTCGAAGATATTCCGGACGACTGGACCTGCCCGGAATGTTCGGCTTCAAAATCTGATTTCTATCTTGTCGAATAGGTGGCAGCCATGAAGCATATTATCATTATTGGTTCTGGGCATTCCGCGATTACGCTCGTCCGTGAACTTCGAGCGCACGGTAAAGCACTTAAGATAAGCTTACTTACGCAAGATTCAGGTGATTTGTACTACAAGCCAAATTTATCGAAAGCGATTTCAATGAATAAGGCGCCGCTTGATCTGATTATGAAAAAAAGGGAAGTTCTTGAACAAGAGCATGACGTTAAAATCATCCATCAGGTTCAGGTTGAAGCGATTGAAACAGACCAACGTTGTGTTCGTTACCGAGACTCTAATAGCGCAGTCAATGAACTAATATTCGATGAGTTGGTTTTAGCAACAGGCGCATCCCCGATGAATCTCGAACTAACAGATTCTCCACGATGCGTTTCAGTAAATAATCTAGCTGAATACGAAATGTTTAGAGCAGAACTCCAAAAACTTGATAAAAGCACGAGTCGAATCGCCATTATTGGTGCCGGTTTTGTCGGTATCGAGTTTGCCAGTGATCTGTGTAATAACGGCTTTCAGGTTGATGTTATAGATACTGCGAGCTGGCCGCTTAGCAGAAGTGTACCTGAGCAACTCGGTGAGCACATAATGAATGCGTTCCCAAAAGAACAAGTACAGTGGCACATGGAGCAGAAGGTAGGTGATGTTCAAGATGACGGTGATCAGCTTTTACTTGAGCTAGATACGGGTACCGTCATCCGCGCAGATCTTATCTTGTCAGCAGTTGGATTATTGCCTCGTGTTGACCTGGCTAAACAGGCTAATATCGAAATAAATCGAGGAATTATGACTGACGAATTCCTTAGAACAAGTCATCCCAATATTTACGCGATCGGTGATTGTGCTGAGACACTTGGTGCTGTTCGTTCGTTTATTGCTCCAGCAACCGCATCAGCAAAATGTTTGGCAAAAACCTTATGTGGGGAACCTGCTGCTTTAGTTCTGCCACCACAGGCTGTAGCGGTAAAGCTAGCCTATTCTCCCTTAGTGATATGTCCCAGCTACGAATCTAAAGGGGAATGGCGCGTGGAAGGCGAAGGTAACAGTTACGCTGCTCGTTATACGACTCAGTCCAATATTAGTGGCTTTGCATTGCTGGGTGAATGTATTGCTCAGAAGGGCAGTTTTATTAAGGAGATAGAACTTACTGGATAGGTATAATCTTTTAGCTCGAAGGGTGTCTAGCCCGCAATTTCGATGCGAATGCTGTATGAGAGTGTATGGATTGTCTAGATTTCTTGGATCTACCACCTATTTAGCCAATGGAAATGTTAAACCAATTGGTTGGATAGAGTTTTACGCGATGATAGTAATTTTTGTACGAAAGTGGTTTTGTAAACAAGTAACTTAGTGGCTACATTACTACAAGCAGTCCGCAGGATATTCTGTATTTGAGTCTATATTTATGTCCGCTTCTCTCACGTTACGGAATGGTGAAAAGCGGTCAGAAGATCCGATCCTATTCTCCGATAAATTTTACATTACCTACCAGAGGAATCCGCACATTAACAATGAAAGCTGATTCTAGATAATGAGCTTGTGGGAACGTATTTACCTATTTGTGCTTCAAAGGGAATTGAGGATAACCGCGATACCTAATTAGTTTGTCTAGTAAGTGATATTTGTGTGACTCTGAAGATGTTGATGGGTGTCTCATCTTTAGACTGACGCCAACGTTGCATATTTCTTTTTACTTTAAGTTCTATTATTCTATCTATAGAACGTTCGTTCTATAGATTTTGCTGGGATATAAAAAGAGAGAAATAAGTGGCCAAGTCCAAGTTTTCAACCAATGAAGAAGCCTTGAACGCTATCTTCAATGTATCCATTCCGCTTTTCGCAAAGCAGGGGTTTAGTGGTGTTTCAATACGCCAGGTAGCCACCGCCGTTGGCGTGAGTATCGCAACGATCTACCACCACTTTCCTGACAAGAAAGCGCTGTATCTCAGCAGTATCGAAGCTTCGTTTAAAGACATAGCTCCAAAGTTAGAAGCCGCTTTGCAGCCCGTTGGTAGTGAAGAGGAACAATTGAGGCGATTTATCTTTCAGTTCACGGAACTCATGGCAAACGACGAAAATCTTAGGCTCCTTCTACAACGTGAACTGTTAGAAGCTGATGAAGAAAGAATATCGCTACTCGCGAATAATGTTTTCATGGCGCAATGGGTAAATGTATTAAAACTAGTGGAGCGAATTTCTCCCAATAGCGACCCGCACATGACATCTATTTCTTTGTTCTCCCTTGTTTTTTATCACTTGGAATCTAAACCAATGAGGGTGTTTTTTCCTGGTGGAAAACCCGAGCATGATGACCCTGAATTCATTGCTGAACATGTATGTCATTTACTGAAAAATGGAGTGTTCCAATGAGTCTACGATTAGTAACACGATTATTAGCTGTTCTTGCAGCCGTCAGCATAGCTACGGCTTGCGGCGAGCAAAACGATACACTTCGTACCCAACTAGTGGCCGCCAAGCCAATTGAGGTCGATGCTCATCATGTTAAAGAAGATCTAGTGCCTCGATTTTATTCGGCAACAGGGTACACCAATGTATCTCGCAGTATCGAAATCAGTACTTCGCAATCGGCAACGATTGACGAACTGACAGTAAAAGAGGGTGACATGGTGTCTCAAGGTGATTTGCTAGTAGCCTTGGATGAAACCGAATTGCTTACCTCTATTCGTCGAGCAGAGAGTGCTATCGAATCAGCCAAAATTCGATTAAAGGATATGGCACATGATGTAGATAATGCTCGTCAACTGCGCGAAAAACGCGTGATTACTGTGGAACAACTTCGCAAGGCAAAAGTGCAACACAATCTTGCGGAAACTCAGTTGAATCAAGCGCAGAGTGAGCTGGAAAGGCAGCTTGCTCGGGAGCCTTATCACCGCATCAATAGTCCAATTGATGCACGCGTTATTAAGCGCTGGGTGAATCAAGGGGATTTGGCTGTTATTGGAAAACCTCTTCTTCAACTCGAAGCGATTGGTGGTTTGGAGTTTGAGGCTTCGTTGCCAGCAGAGTGGGGGCAGACTCTAAATATTGGTGACCAATATGACATTAAAATTCACAAGCGCGATGAACCCGTTAAAGCCGTTATATCTCATATCGTGAATAGTGTTGATCGTATTACCCAAACCATTCAGATCAAACTCGCTTTGCCTGAATCCTACAAACTTGAAGCCGGCTTATCAGGGCAGGTGGACTTCATTATCTCTTATGAAAAACAGATTCTTGTTGATTCTTCATCAATCATTAAGCGGGCGGGGGTGTTTGGTGTATACCGAATCAATGAAGGTAAAGCAGTGTTTACGCCGGTCAATTTTGAGCGGAAGTGGCAACGTTATTTGGTGGTTCTCTCAGGCCTCGAGCCATCGGATATCGTTATCACTAACCCGCCATCTTCCTTAAGAGATGGGAGTCCAGTGGTCTTTAAACCTAGCGATGCCTCAGTAAATAGTGCAGAGACCAAGTAATGGATAAGAGCCAAAATTCGGGCGGCAAAGCAGCTTCTAACAGCAGCTTTAATATTGCCCATACGCTAGCCAAAACCTTTGTTGAATCAAAGCTTGTATTGGCCATTATTCCTGCCGTTATCTTGTTCGGTTTAATGGGGCTGTTTGAAATTCCCCGTGAAGAGAATCCTCAGATAGTGATTCCCGCTGCCGAAGTCACCATTCCCATACCAGGTATGTCACCTTTGGAAGTAGAACACTTGCTGCTAACGCCGCTCGAAAATCATCTCAATACGATGCAGGGGGTAAAGCACACTTACGGTGTGGCAGGAGAAGGCTTTGCCAAGATTCAAGTGGAGTTCAAAGTAGGAGAGGATAAAACCGAATCATTCGTGAGGCTCTATGACCAGGTGGAACGATACAAAATTCAGTTACCGCCTTTAGCGGGCGAGCCACATATTCATCTGATGGATGTGGATGATATCCCCTTTATAGTTGTGACCTTGGCTTCTGACAAGTACGACCGCTATCAGCTCACACATATGGCTGAAAGAATGACCGAGCATCTACATAGTATTGAGGGCGTTGGGCTCAGTGAAATTCATGGTGGTCAGGAGAACGAAGTACGCGTTGAGATAGATCCCACGCGTTTACAAGCTTTAGGTTTGGGCTTAAATCAAATTAGAGCGCACATACAAGGCGCTAGTATTGATCACTCGCTTGGCTTTAAGGTGATCGACAAAGACAACCAGCATTTGCGAATTAGTCATAAGCTGGAAGACCTTGAAGAGCTTAAGCGATTGGTGGTGTTTCGTGATGACGATAAAGTCGTTCATCTACAAGATATAGCGCATATTACCACCGAGCCAGATACCAAAAACTTAAGCTTATCTCGCTTTAACTTTGGCCCCTCAGATAGTCGTTATAAACAGTACAAAGGGGAAGAGATGGCGGCTGTTCATATCGGTATCGCTAAACAGGCCGGTGTTAACTCAGTTCCTTTATCTGAGGCTATTCTGGAACGCGTCGCATCGATGCAAGAACAATGGATTCCTAACTCTGTTGAAGTAGTTACCACCAGAAATGATGGCCAGACTGCGGATGATTCTGTTAACTATCTTATTGAGCACCTCTTTATTGCAATCGCTGTCGTGAGTGTCGTGTTGTGGGTGTTTCTGGGGGGGCGCGCGGCGTCTATCGTATTCATTACGATACCTATCGTTTTCGCTCTGGTGATTGGAATCGACCTATTAGCCGGGCCAACTTTGAATCGTATGGCGTTGTATGCCTTGATACTCGCCTTGGGACTGTTGGTTGATGATGCCATTGTTGTCATCGAAAATATTCATCGGCATAACCAGTTACTCCCGAAAAATAGTTCTAAAGAGGCTTATTCAAAAGCCATTGTTAATGCCGCGTCTGAGATTGGTAACCCCACAACATTGGCAACAATTACGGTGGTTGCCGTATTCTTATCTCTGCTGTTTGTGACGGGAATGACGGGTGAATATTTTTATCCTATTGCGTTCAACGTACCTGCAGCGATGATCGCATCTCTATTGGTTGCGTATATTATTACGCCGTGGGCTGCCCGACGTTTCTTAACCGTCACCCACGAAGAACATAAAGAAATTTGGCTACAAACCTACTACAGAAGTTTGTTCAAGCGCCTCAGCCAAAGTAGGAAGTGGCGAAAAGTATTCTATCTGGGTGTGTTGGTCTGTTTGCTCGCTTCGTTACTGCAACCAAGTTGGCAATTTATTCGCTCGCAGGGCGTTGGTGGAGAACTATCGCCTATGGGCGTCAATTTAGTGTTTC
The DNA here is from genome assembly GCF_001635225.1 of Oleiphilus sp. HI0086. Taxonomy (NCBI): domain Bacteria; kingdom Pseudomonadati; phylum Pseudomonadota; class Gammaproteobacteria; order Oceanospirillales; family Oleiphilaceae; genus Oleiphilus; species Oleiphilus sp. HI0086. The sequence continues at coordinate 2,853 of NZ_LWFZ01001115.1, read as the reverse complement.
TACCTAAAGATGATAAGAACACCTTTTTGGTGACATTTAAATTACCGGATGACACGCCCCTTGAGGAAACAGATCGCTTGGTGAGAGAGGTTGCGGGGGTTGTCCTTTCGCACGATGAAGTGGCGAATACACAAACCTTTGTAGGCGGCCCCTCCGTTATCGATTTCAATGGTCAAATAAAGGGAAGTGCAAATAACGTCGGCTCGCAGTATGCAGAAATGAGGGTTAATCTGAGTCATAAATGGACGCGCGACGATACTTCGATAGAGATTGTGCAGCAATTGCGTTTAGCACTTGCCGATATCATTGGTAATCACCCTGAGGCTACGGTTCAGTTATTAGAAGACCCTCCTGGGCCACCGATAAGAGCGACGGTTCTCGCTGAAATATACGAACAAGATAACGAGAAACGAGAGGCAACGGCCAAAGAATTAGAGACGCTGTTTAAAGATACCTGGGATATGGCTGAAGTGTGGACGAGCAATTCCACGCCTATTCAGGAATATAACTTCAAGATCGATCAACGCAGGGTTTTACTGGCCGGTTTAGATGTGCAGCAAGTTGCTGCTGCATTAAGCTTTTTTGTGCAAGGAGATATCGTGAATCACTTGTATGAGCAAGAAGCGAGAAATCCTATACCGATTAGGCTTGTCGTGCCTCATAACCAGCGCATTGTGCCGGAGATACTGGCTCAGACCTTTGTGAAAAATAAAGAAGGGGCATCCATCCCCTTATCGACGGTGATTGATATTGTTCCGAATGAGAAAGCGACACCTATTTTCCATAAGGATAATGAGCGAGTTTCTTATGTGGGAGGAGAGCTGGTAGATAGTGCACCTGTGTATGCAGTGCTCGATTTGGAAAAGAGAATCGAAGTATTACAAGTCGATAGAGAAACTAAAATTACGACGCGAAATCTGGGCTTTGTGCCTGATTCACCCACTACTTTGGATGACACTGTCATTCATTGGGATGGTGAATTGAGGCTGACACTGGATGTGTTTAGAGATTTGGGAATTGCGCTGGCGATGTCACTGCTTGCTATCTACTTTCTCTTAGTTGCTTACTATCAATCCTTTAGTTTGCCATTGCTTGTCATGGTATCTATTCCATTAGGTTTGATTGGTGTATTTCCGGGCCATTGGTTGCTCGATCAAGACTTTACCGCACCATCAATGATTGGTGTTATTGCTCTTGCGGGCGTTGCTGTTAGGAATTCTTTGCTGATCGTTGATTTTATCAGGGAGAGAATAGCCGAAGGCATGTCGCCAGAAGAGGCTATCTCAGATGCGGGCGCATTAAGAATTATTCCCATAACCTTAACCACCTTGGCCATTGTCTTTGGAACACTGGTAATCATCCCTGATCCCGTGATGGGAGGACTGGCTGTCTCCTTGATTTTTGGATCCATCAGCTCGGCGATTTTAACCGTGCTTGTTGTGCCGCTATTGTATGGGCGAAAAAACAAATACTGAATATAGTATGGCCCGATTTTTTCAATGAGCTGGAATTGAAAAATAATTATGTAGAGAGTTGATTATGAATAATCGACTTAAAAGTGCAGTGGCGCTAGATTTTGTTTGCGCTCAGCAATTGAAGTCTTATTTCTCTTAAAATAGCTAATGCGATAATAGGAAGTTTCTGGATAGTTTTGTGTCTGCTCTTCTCACATTCCCGATGTAACTGATCAGGTCAATATTGGCCTGAATATCCAAACTTTATTGTCGATGCCGAGAGTCCGACTTGCGGACATTTAGGCCTTAGTGAGCTCGTTAGTTTAAGTACAGCCTATATTCTAAGCTGTAAGGCCAAGTTCGAGCCGATACATCTTAGGCGTAGCTTATTAAAGTTTTGCCCTCATCTAGTTCTAGGTGAGGGGTATGGTTAAAACCCGACAGCACCATTCGGTCCCGCTTAATATCGAAACTAGCGTAGCTTGCGTTTTTAATCTGAAAGTTAATATCAATCATCTGCTCTACGCTTAGTCCCATCACTTTTCTTATCGCCATCGAAATTGCGCCACCTGAGCTGACTAACATAACGGTATCATCACGATCCGCTTGCTGTCGAATTGCCTCTAAGCCAGTTTCAATTCTGTACTCAAAGTCGCTCCAAGATTCATCTACCAGACCTACTAGGTCGTTATTCGCCCAGGCAAACATAGCTTTTTTCAATAACTTGAAAAAGGTGGCCGGGTTGGAGTCTCTACTTAAGTTAAACGCCTGGTCGCTATTAAGTGACAAATAAGCTTTTATCAATCCCTTAAAGTCGAATTCATTCCAGCGCGGATCAGTTTCGATAGCTTGATTATATTGCAATGAGCGAGTGATCGCGTCAGCGGTTTCAATATGCCTTTTTAAGCTGCCGCAAATAACTCGACTGGGCTTGATAGAAGTGCTGTCAAAATATTCACCTAGTAAATGGGCTTGTTTGTGGCCGAGATCAGAAAGCTGGTCATAGTCTTGCTTTCCTAAAGAGGCTTGTGCGTGCCGTGTAAGTATCAGTGTTGCCATTTAATCGCTCTAAGCATGGATAAATATTAGTTGGCAAAGTCTATGGAAGTAAGCAGTATTCAGCAAGTTTATTCAATTGATGGCAGTGCATTAGCTTGGATTATAGTTCGTGCGCTGAACAGTGTCTCCTTTAGTATGAGAGCCTGTTAACACCTTAAAAGACTCGTAAGAAAATCCACATATATAAACAAAGAATAAGTTTGATGCAGGTTAGGGGTAACGGTAATAAAAATACTTTTAAAATGTAAGGAAAGGTAATCTGGTACTAGATATAACTTTAGGTGAGCTACTTAAAAAATTGAATTACGAAGTAAAAATAGTTTAATCGATAAAATAACAG
>NZ_LWFZ01001114.1:0-804 GCF_001635225.1 Oleiphilus sp. HI0086 | reverse complement strand
AAGATTTTGATTATATCGCTGCCATGGATGACTTAAAGAGAGTCTGCGGCCGTCGTACCAATCTCCTTAGAATGTTTATGGAGATACAGCTAACCACCGCGCTTGCCGACGGAGAATTACACCCAAATGAACACCAGCTGCTTCTTGAAGTAGCCGAACACCTTGGTTTCCAGAAACGAAATTTTGAACAACTACTGGCAATGATGACAGCTCAGCACCGGTTTACCGGCTTTGAGCACGATACGTCAGGCCATGTTAGCGAAGAACAAATGATCAGTGCTGCCTATGAAACTCTAGGCGTACAGAGCAATTGCAGTGATGCTGAACTAAAGAAAGCCTATCGTAGACTGATTAGTCAACATCACCCGGATAAACTTGTTTCGAAAGGCTTGCCAGAAGAAATGATGAAAATAGCCACCGAAAAAACTCGGGAAATAAAAGACGCTTATGAGCGAATTAAGAAATTCAGAGCCCAAGCAAGCAGAGGTTAAGATGCGCGTACTCGTAATTGAAGATGATAAAGATGTAGCGGCTTATTTAGTCAATGGCCTCAAGGAAAACGATAACGTTGTAGATCATTCTGCCGACGGTAAAGAAGGTTTATTAATGGCAGCCAGTGAAAGCTATGATGTTATGATTATCGACCGCATGTTGCCTGGAATGGATGGTCTATCCATTATTAAAACGATCCGCGCAACCGGTAACCAAACACCTGTACTGATCCTTAGTGCACTAGGCGACGTAGATGATCGTGTTGAAGGTTTACGCGGTGGTGGTGACGATTATCTGACCAAGCCTTTCTCC
>NZ_LWFZ01001113.1:0-1316 GCF_001635225.1 Oleiphilus sp. HI0086 | reverse complement strand
AATACTTGTATTGCATGTAATCAGGCATGTTTGGATCACACTTTTCAGATGAAAAGGGCGTCGTGCTTGGTGAATCCTCGAGCTTGTCATGAAACTGAGTTGAAATATTTGCCGACTCAGGACAAGAAGCGAGTTGCGGTTATCGGTGCGGGGCCAGCAGGCATGTCTGCTTCAACGGTATTGGCTGAGCGGGGTCATCAGGTGAGTTTGTTTGATGCAAGCGACAAGATTGGCGGGCAGTTTAACATTGCCAAGCAAGTGCCGGGCAAAGATGACTTTAATGAGACCATGCGCTACTTCGGTAAGATGATTGAAAAGTATGGCGTTGACCTTCGTTTGAATACTTGGGTTGAAGCCGAAGACCTCATCAAAGAGGGGTTTGATGAGGTGATTGTCGCCACGGGTATTTCTCCTCGAACGCCTCCAATTCCTGGTGTTGAACATCAAAAGGTTATGAGTTATCTGGATGTTTTGCGTGATAAAAAGCCTGTTGGTGAGAAAGTAGCCATAATTGGTGCAGGCGGTATTGGTTTTGATGTTGGTGAGTTCCTAGTTCATAAGCACGGAGAAACGCCAGAGGCCGAAAAGCAGCAGTGGTATAAAGAGTGGGGGGTTGATACGCAGCTGAACAATCGTGCAGGCCTAATTGATCCTCAGGTCTCTGCCCCAGAGCGTGAGGTGTTCCTGCTACAAAGAAAAGAGAGTGCTCTAGGTAAGAATCTAGGCAAGACTTCTGGTTGGGTTCATCGAGCTGTGCTTAAGCAAAAGCATGTCACCATGATTCCTGGTTGTCAGTATGATCAGATTGATGACGAAGGCTTGCACATCACAGTGAACGGTAAGTCCCGCACTTTAGAGGTAGATAACGTGATTTTGTGTGCAGGACAGGACTCAAATCGTAAGTTGGCAGATGCTTTGTTGGAAGCGGGTGCTGAGGGTAAAGGGATGAAGGTTCATGTTATCGGTGGTGCAGACCTCGCAGCTGAGCTGGATGCAAAACGAGCCATTGACCAAGGTTCCCGTTTGGCCGCTGAAATTTAATCTCTATAGAGGCTTTTATAAACTAGGCTGCCTTAACCCAATTGATGAAGTCTGACTGATTCATCGGTTTTGCAAAAAGGTAGCCTTGAACTCCTTTTACATCCTTCTTACGCAGTACTTCAAGCTGTGTTGGTTGTTCAATTCCTTCGGCAATAACTTCAAAGTGGAAGTGTTTCGATAGTGCGATAACGGTATCTATCACTCCGTGTGTCGACGGTTCATCAGACAAGGTGCTGATAAAGCTTTTATCAATTTTGATTTCGTTCACAGGCAGG
>NZ_LWFZ01001112.1:0-1309 GCF_001635225.1 Oleiphilus sp. HI0086 | reverse complement strand
TACAGCCCCGACTACTGGCAATCAATGGTATTTACCACGCTGACTTTATCCCAGCTCATGCATGTCATGGCAATTCGTTCAGAAACCTTGTCTCTGTTTTCTATCGGGTTCTTTACCAATAAGGCCTTAATTGCGGCATTGATCAGTACTCTCGCACTGCAATTACTTGTTATTTACACGCCACTAGGTAACGAATGGTTTAAAACTCAGGCACTCCCCATGACGGAGTTATTGATCTGCTGTGGACTAGCTTTAGTAGTTTTCTTCGCCGTAGAAGGCGAAAAGCATTTGGTAAGAAAAGGCTGGCTATATAAGAAATAAACGAGGTAAAAATAAAGAGGTTCAGAGTCGAATGGCACTTACTTAAGGAGAAAATGGCGTCATTCCCTTGAACAAGGGAATCCATTGTTTTGAGGCTAACTCAATGAAATTGAAGGACCATGACTATCGCTAACCTAAAGATTTCTAGTCTTTTTTAACTCTCTAGGTCAGCCAAACGGCTGAAAAACAATGGATTCCCGCCCCGCCCAGGCGGCCCTCTCTTGCTGCGCAATTCACCTTGTGCGCGGGAATGATGAGTTTCGGGGCGAAATCAAGCTTAAGTAAGTGCCATTCGGGTCAGAGTCAAAAAAGCCAACTGAACTCTGACCCAAATATTACTTAGCGCATTCTTACCTGATAATTCGCGTAGCTTTTCGCCACTATCGTACCTTCAGCGTCTTTAACCTCACCTTCCAGGACAAAGCTACTCTTGCCTTCTGCCAAGGTTTCTTCTTCCAGGCGGGCTAGTTCTTGGTCAGATAAACCAAACTCAACCGTGACATCAGTTTTGGCAACCTTGATGAATTCCATCTTTAAGTCGACTAAGACAGGATAAAAACGCTCATCAAAGCTCAGCATTGAAATAATGCCCCCAGGAATTTCGGCGACGGTAAATAGCGCGCCTGCGTACATGGCATTAAAGTGATTCTTGTTTGGCTTAAGGGGAATACCTGCTTTCAAAAAGCCGCGCTTTACCTCAAGTACTTTAAAACCATTTCGCGTCGCAAAAGGAATCGCCTGACCAACAAACTTGGTCAACAGAGCCGTCATTGCGGTGCTTTGAACTTTGGAGACAAAGCCTGAAGCGTCTGACTGAGGTTTGTTTGCCCAGTCACGCATGCGATTTTGTAGGTCTTGATTGATAGACTGAAGGTAGCTCATCATGTGGCCATCTTCCTTAAAGTAATTTGAAGGCGCTAGACTACCAGCCTGAGCAAGGCACGCAAGTGATATTCACTTAGTAGAAAAAGGGTACGCTAGGCAGCAC
>NZ_LWFZ01001111.1:0-705 GCF_001635225.1 Oleiphilus sp. HI0086 | reverse complement strand
AAGTGATCGACAACAAAAACCTGCTATCGTTTCCCGAGGCCTTAAGAACTGGGCCATATTGGCACTCGTCGTAGTCTATTGTCAGATAGCACTCGGGGGCTGGACCAGCACTAACTATGTCGCGCTTCATTGCTGGGATTTACCAACCTGCCAAGGTAAATGGTGGCCAAATACCGATTTCTCTGAAGGCTTTACAATTTGGCGAGAACTCGGTGTTGATTACGAAGGTGGTACGCTTTCGCTTGAAGCGGGTACGGCGGTTCATCTGACACACCGAATAGGAGCAGTAGTGACACTCCTAGTTGTCGGCACTTTTGCCCTTTTCCTGTTACGATTTTCAAAAGGCCCAGGCCAGCAAGGCACAAGAAACTTAGCCATTTTACTGTTAGTTCTCTTGTGCGCACAGATAAGCTTGGGCATATTGAATATCATACTGGTTCTTCCAACTGCGATAGCTGTCGCACATAATGGCGGTGCTGCATTATTATTGTTGACTATCGTCGCAATTAATCGGAAGCTAAGCACTGATAAACAAAAAAATACCTAGCATCTACGCTCAGTTTTCTTAAACAACGGTTCATAAAAGCTCAGGCAATGCTAGAAGAAAAACAACAAGGCATGTTTTATACAGCCGTTGTCTTGTGTGAAGAATATAAAAACAACAAAGAGAGTTCACAATGGCAAACACTACCGCACTTGCACCCG
>NZ_LWFZ01001110.1:0-413 GCF_001635225.1 Oleiphilus sp. HI0086 | reverse complement strand
AAATTGCCATGCTGTTCTTGTTTTACGAGATCTTTGGTGTCATCACCAACCTTTTTGGTGGCTGGTTGGGCGCACATTTGGGGCTCAACAAAACCATGAATATTGGTCTGGCTCTGCAGGTGCTCGCATTGGCAATGCTGCTCGTTCCTGCCACTTTGCTCACAGTGCCTTGGGTCATGGCTGCTCAGGCTCTCTCAGGCATTGCTAAAGACCTGAACAAGATGAGTGCGAAAAGCTCGATCAAGCTGCTGGTTCCAAAAGATGCGCAAACTACACTGTATAAGTGGGTGGCAATTCTAACCGGATCTAAGAATGCCTTGAAAGGTGTCGGCTTCTTTTTAGGCGGCGCTTTACTGGCCACTCTCGGTTTTCAAGGTGCCGTTCTTGCTATGGCGCTAAGCTTGTTTGTGGTT
>NZ_LWFZ01001109.1:0-1674 GCF_001635225.1 Oleiphilus sp. HI0086 | reverse complement strand
GGGCACTGTAGGTTCCGGTTTGCAAATCATCAATGTTTATATTCTGAGAGGAAAAGTACTGTGCAATCTCGTGAACGATACCCGGGTTATCCAATGCAACAACGCTAACCGTATACGCTAGTGCAGGGTGGCTGTCCCGCTGCTGTGTTTGCTTCGCAGTGGTGGTAAGACCAAGTGACTCGGACAGTGCTGGTAGGCTCGCTTCAAGTTTTGCTATAGCATCCCAAGCGCCGGAAACCATCATTATCACGGCGAATTCGCCCCCGAGCACTGTCATTCTACTGTCTATGATATTGCATTGGTTGGTCGAGCAGGCTTTTGCTAGCTCATTAACGATACCTGGCTTGTCGGTGCCAATAGAAGAAATAACCAAAAAGTTTGGTTTGTGATCTGTATTGCCCATAATTTCGCCTTAGTTGAGTGGGTTGTTGGACGATATTTTTGTTTCTTTGCCATATAGTAAGGCATGTTTACTTGTGAAAAAACCATCTCGGCATTAACATACGCGATTGTTTTTACTTTGTACCGTTTCAGTATCTGTTTTTGAGTAAAAAGTGCGCAGATATTTTCTTGGAGATCAATATGATTGAAGGCAGCATTGTTGCCCTGGTAACGCCCATGTTTGAAGACGGAAGTCTTGATTGGGAACGTTTGGATTCCCTGCTGGACTTCCATGTCGAAAAAGGAACTAATGCTATTGTTGCTGTTGGTACCACTGGTGAGTCTGCAACGCTCGACCCTGCAGAGCATTGCAGCGTTATCGATCATATAATTAAACGTATTGCTGGAAGAATTCCTGTTATCGCTGGCACAGGCGCAAACTCTACTTCAGAGGCTATTGAACTCACGCGTGAAGCTAAGAAGCTTGGTGCTGATGCATGCTTGCTGGTGGCGCCATATTACAACAAGCCTACTCAAGAAGGCCTATACCTTCATCATAAAGCGATTGCTGAAGCAGTAGAAATTGATCAGATTCTTTACAACGTACCGGGTCGAACAGTTGTTGATATGCAGAACGAGACGGTTCTTCGTTTAGCTGATGTACCTAATATTGTCGGCATTAAAGACGCCACAGGTGATATTGCTCGTGGCAGTGAACTCATCAAGTCCTTAAATGGCAAAATGCCGGTCTATTCGGGTGATGATGAAACTGCTTATAAGTTGATCTTGGCGGGTGCCAAAGGCAATATTTCAGTTACAGCTAATGTACTTCCTGCTGAGATGAGTCAGCTTTGTCGCCTAGCGCTTGATGGTAAGGCTGAGCAAGCTCAAACTTTGAATGATCAGTTGGCGTCAGTTCACGAAGCAATGTTCGTTGAAGCTAACCCCATACCTGTTAAGTTCGCGTTAAATAGAATGGGTCTGATTGGCTCAGGTATTCGCTTGCCATTGACTGAGCTAAGCAAACAATATCATTCGCAAGTAGAGTCTGCGTTAACAGCGAAAAAACTGATTTGATGAGTGATATAACTATTAAAATTATTGCCCGTCGGGCCTTACTGGTTTTTTCTGCTTTCGCATTAACGGCATGTGGGCTGATCAAAGACAGATCTGGGGAGTACAATGCTGCTGAGACAAGCCAAAGGATTACTGTGCCGGAGGGGTATTCAGATCTAAAAATTGGTTCTCGTTATCCTATTCCGAACGTTGATCGTAAAGCGGCCAGTTCTGATC
>NZ_LWFZ01001108.1:0-959 GCF_001635225.1 Oleiphilus sp. HI0086 | reverse complement strand
AATCGCGACTAAAGGCCAGATAGAGCTATCGGCTCCGATTTCAACATCACCAATAACAATGGCTGTTGGGTCGACGAAAACTGATGAGTCTAGTTTGGGGGAAAAGTCGAGATAGTTTCTCACGCAGCTCATAGGCTGATCCTCTTGTGATACATCTGGCGGTGTTATTGACGTCGTTGCGACCTAAGTGTTTTTTCGGTTCAACTTGAGGGCAGAGAATACCGAAAATTAGTGATCTTCACCAGTATCTAGCGCTATGCGAGCAAGTTGCTATAGTGAGACTAAGGGCTTTAAAAAATCATCAATGCCCCCATAAAGAATAAATTGTTCCAAGCTGCTTAGCTCGCTTGCCTTAAAAATANACCAAATAGATAGAGTTAAAATTAATGAACCCATTGTTAGCTGATTCGCCACTGCCACTGTTTGAGCAGATTACATTAGAGCACTTTGAGCCCGCATTAGATAAGGTGCTTGCAGACAACAGAGCTTTAGTCGAAAAGCTTGTAACTGATAAACAATATTCTTGGCAAGATTTTGCGTATCCTTTAGAAAGTGCTGACGATCGCTTGAATAATGTTTGGTCGGTTATTTCCCATTATAACTCAGTGCTAAATTCCGATGAGTTGAGAGAAATCTACAAGCGCCTTATCGCTAAATTGACAGAATACGGTACAGAAATGGGGCAGAATAAGGACTTGTTTTTAGCTTATCAGGCCTTGGCTGATAGCGATGAATACGCTGGGCTGAGCCAAGCTCAAAAGCAGTCAATCAAACATACTCTTCGTGGCTTCAAGTTGTCGGGAGTGGCGTTGGAAGATGATGAAAAAGAAGCCTACTCGGCATTGAAGAAGGAGATGTCAGAGCTGACCAACAGCTTTTCGGAAAATGTCTTGGATGCGACACAGTCTTGGACGCTCTATTTTGAAGACGTTGATTCACTTGCAGGTCTGCCAGAAAGT
>NZ_LWFZ01001107.1:0-782 GCF_001635225.1 Oleiphilus sp. HI0086 | reverse complement strand
ACCGCATTCCTAATGCACAAGACTTACTGCAAGTACTCAAACAAGTACAAAGCAAAGACTTCTATTTCACATTAGGCGCTTTAATCGCAAGATTCCACAAAGCGGGTGTTTATCATGCTGACCTGAACATTCAAAACATTTTGCAAGATGAAGAGGGCTTATTTTGGCTCATCGACTTTGATCGCGCCAAAATGTTAAAGCCAAAGCATGCCTGGAAAAGCAGTAATCTGAAGCGCTTAAAACGCAGCTTTGAAAAGGAAGTAACAAGGCATGGGATAAAGTGGACTCACAATGACTGGAATTATTTGATTGAAGGCTATTCTCAATAGCAGCGTTAAACCAATCTATGGGTTAAGCTTACTATAAGCCTTACGCCCGTCTATCGTCATCCCTTTAAAGCGTTTGTACTCCCATTGGTATTGTTCGGGATGACTTTCGATACATGCTTCAACTGAGCGATTCAATGCCGCGACGGATGTAGCGATATCGTCACTATATATCTCAGGATCAGCTGGTTTGAACACCATATCAAAACCATCCCCTTTGGGACGGCGAATCGCACACAAGCTCACGACTTCACAGCCAGTGCGGCCAATCAAGCGAGATACAAGCTTTACCGTATTAGCCTCTATTCCCATAAAAGGAGCATTAACACCGCCCGTTCCGCCTGGCACCTGGTCTGGCAGAATACCAACCATCCCCTGATCCGAGAGGATAGAAAACAAACGAATAACGCCCCGCCTATTGGTTGGCACTAACTCAGAACCATGACGACCTCGCAC
>NZ_LWFZ01001106.1:0-814 GCF_001635225.1 Oleiphilus sp. HI0086 | reverse complement strand
CCTTGGTTTCTGGCTGAGCAAACAATTAGCAGCCTTAGAGGTTCTCAGATATTTAGCTGCAACAATGTTAATTCTAATGGGTTTATACCTAGGCCAATGGTTTAATGGAATACTCTGGGCTGAAAAACTAGGTAGTAAACTCTGGCCCTTGATTCAACCATTATCAAAGCGTTTTATGCCTATTAAATCAATCAAAGATGCGCTAGTGGTTGGCATGGTGTGGGGTTGGCTACCGTGTGGTTTGGTATACTCGGCTTTGATCTGGGCAAGCTTGGAAGCAAGTATCTTCGGTTCAGCACTAATCATGCTTGCTTTTGGCCTAGGCACCCTGCCTTCAATGTTGAGCAGCGGTTTATTAGCACAAAAACTATCCGCGACAATTAGAAAACGCTGGTTCCGCTCTTCTGCCGGAGCAATGATGACTTTATTCGGCTTATGGTCTTTGCCAGTCATCCAGAAAACAGTTTACCAGCTATTAAACGCTTAGCTAAGAAGCCCAATGATAAATTTCTGAAAAAGGCTCAAAGAAACTTTCATATTGTTTATACGCAGAGACGGCATCCTGATTTATTTCCCGCCTAATTTGAACATGACTCGCCGTTCTACTTAGCAACTTATCTTCTTTATGAAAATCCAAACACTGTTCTCCCCAAGGCAAGTCGCAAAACGCCATAAGCGCCTTGGATTCAGCTTCCGGATCACACACTAATTCCTCATATTTAACTGTTGTCACACGTTGAGGGTAGGCATTCTTTGTCCGATCCATTGCTACTAAACAATTATCCACATACTTGAATATATTATTTAAGTCATG
>NZ_LWFZ01001105.1:0-1181 GCF_001635225.1 Oleiphilus sp. HI0086 | reverse complement strand
ACCACCTCCCTGCTCCCGGTATAAATGGCCCTTCTGCGTTTGTTTCAATTATGGAAGGCTGTAGCAAGTATTGTACTTTTTGTGTTGTGCCTTACACGCGAGGTGAGGAAGTTAGCCGCCCTGTTGATGACGTACTGGCAGAAATCTCCCACCTTGCTACTCAAGGTGTGCGTGAAATAAACTTACTCGGCCAAAACGTTAACGCCTACCAAGGTGAAACACACGATGGCGACATGATGGATCTTGCTGAGTTAATCACACTAACCGCAGCCATTGAAGGCATTGACCGAATTCGTTTTACAACGTCGCATCCGGTTGAGTTCAGTGACTCACTTATCGACGTTTATGCCGATACTCCTGAGCTGGTAAGCCACCTCCACCTTCCTGTTCAAAGCGGTTCAGACAGAATACTGAATGCGATGAAGCGCGGCCATATGGCATTAGAGTACAAATCTAAAATTCGCCGTATACGTAAGCACCGCCCTGATATTAGTATCTCTTCAGACTTTATCATTGGCTTCCCTGGCGAAACCGAGAAAGACTTTGAAGACACCATGAAGCTGATCAATGACGTTGGCTTTGACGCTTCTTTTAGTTTTATCTATAGCGCGCGCCCGGGTACACCAGCAGCAGATTTACCTGATGAAACAAGCGAAGAAGTTAAAAAACAACGACTGCAAATTCTGCAGCAGCGCATTCTTCAACAAGCTCAAGATATTAGCCGAAAAATGGTCGGTAATACCGAACGAATTCTGGTCACAGGTTTTTCTAAGAAAGACCCCGGGGAGCTACAAGGCCGAACCGAAAATAACCGTGTTGTGAACTTCAAAGCGAAGCAAGACCGCTCAGATAGTGCCTTGATCGGGCGCTTTATCGACGTGAAGATTACCGATGCTTACGCAAATTCATTACGTGGTGAAAGAGTCGATGAGCAAGACTACTAAAAAAGAAAAGTTAGCCAGACGGCAAGACAAGCAGCCTGACGATAAAGTCAAAACAACGAGCACTGGCTCCATTACCATTAAAGAAGTTGCACTGACGCCTTTTGATAATGACCGCCTCGCCTGTTTGTGCGGCCAATTTGATGAAAACATCAAACACCTGGAGATGCGCCTAGATGTTAAGATTAGCTATCGGGGCGCTGTTTTCAAAATACGTGGCGAAAAAGCTGAAGCATCTCA
>NZ_LWFZ01001104.1:0-7093 GCF_001635225.1 Oleiphilus sp. HI0086 | reverse complement strand
CTAGAGATTGCGTCAGAGCAGATAACCCGATGCATTGAGAAGGGAGTTAATGTTATAGAGCATGATCTGGACAAAAGAGGCCTGTCTCAATTTGCCGATCAGCAGTTTGATACGGTGATTATGACGCAAGCTCTACAGGCAGTCCGGCGTCCGGATGTGATGCTTGATGAAATGATGCGTCTCGGAAATCAGGGAATTGTTACCTTTCCAAATTTTGGCTATTGGCGTTGCCGCCATTACCTTTTGTGGAATGGCAAAATGCCGATGTCGAAAACTTTGCCGCATACCTGGTATAACACACCGAACATCCACCTCTGCACCTTTAAGGACTTTGAAGCGCTTTGTGTTCAAAAAGGTATCAAGATCCTGAACCGCGAAGTGGTGGATGCAGAGTTTGAACAGAGTAGTTTTGCGCGCATGTGGCCAAATCTATTTGCCGAATTTGCGGTATACCGCATTAGTAAATAATTCACTTTTTCTGATCCAATAGGCTCAAGCGTATGAATTCAGCGATGATACGAACCTTAACAAGTTTAATTTTTTTGCTCACGACTTTTCTTTCTGTTGCAGCGAATGCAGAGAAGAAAGAGGTATTTCCAGGGCCTGATGGCAGCGATTATGAAGTACACTATATTGCCTTTGCCTCGACCTTCCTCGATGAAGAGGTTGCAAGGCAGTATCAACTAGTTAGAAGTCGTTCTTTAGGCTTGGTTAATATCAGTATTATTAAGGTCGATAAGGAGGGAAAGCGAAAAGCAGTGGGTGGTTCCGTGCAGGCAGAGATGATCAATGAGATTCGCCAGTCGCAGTTTTTATCTTTCCAGCAAGTTATAGAAGGCGATGCTATTTACTACCTGGCTCAGCTTCAATATCGCGAGGGTGATTTGTTGACCTTTGACGTAACGGTTTACCCGCAAGGTGGAACACAGCCACTAAAACTGAGGTTTACGCAAAACTTCTATAACGATTAGCAGGTCAGGCAGAGATGAAAATTGTATTAGCTACGGGTAACCAGGGAAAACTTCGAGAGTTTAAATTACTGCTGGCTGATCATGATATTGAGGTCAGCCCGCAATCAGATTATAACTTTGAGCCGCCTGAAGAAACGGGGCTCAGCTTTGTTGAGAATGCCATTATTAAAGCGCGTTGCGCAGCCAAAATGACAGGCCTACCCGCTTTGGCGGATGATTCGGGTATCGCGATTGACGCCTTACAGGGACAGCCCGGTATTTATTCAGCTCGTTTTGCAGGTGAGGGAGCTAGTGACCAGGATAACATCGACCTGGTTTTGAAAAAGTTAGGGGGGGTTCCCGAGGCAGAAAGAACAGCGCAATTCCATTGTGTTCTGGTTTATATGTCGCATGCTGAAGATCCAACACCTTTAATTTGCCATGGCCGTTGGCCTGGTAGAATTACTGAAACTCAGAGTGGCAGTGAAGGTTTTGGCTATGACCCGGTATTTTGGGTATCTGATCAACAATGTACCGCAGCAGAATTGACGAAAGAAGAGAAAAACAAAATTAGCCACCGTGGCCAGGCAACCCAGGCTTTGCTCGACAAAATTGAGCTAATCAAAGCGTCAATGGCTTAGGCTGAGCCTTGAATACACTGCCTCCACTAAGTCTCTATGTACACATTCCCTGGTGTGTACGCAAATGCCCTTACTGCGACTTCAACTCCCATGTCAGTGCTGAAATTCCAGAACAGGCCTATCTAAATAAGCTTCTTGAAGATTTGGACTTTGATAGGGAATTTGCACAGGGCCGTAAAATTGAATCGATCTTTTTTGGTGGCGGTACACCGAGTTTAATGTCAGGTGAGTTTTATCAGCGCTTACTACCTGCCATAGATAAGCGATTGCCTTTTGCCGAGCATATCGAAATCACACTCGAGGCTAATCCAGGTACGACTGAAGCGAAGCGATTTCAAGCTTATGCTCAAGCAGGTATTAACCGCCTATCTTTAGGTGTTCAGAGTTTTAAAGACCGCTATTTGGAAAAGCTTGGGCGCATTCACTCTGCTAGTGAAGCAATGAAGGCCATTGAACAAGCACACGAGGGAGGTATTACTAACTGTAATATTGATTTGATGCATGGTTTGCCCGGGCAAACATTGGATGATGCCATGGATGATATCCAAAGTGCATTATCGCTTGGGCCGAATCACTTATCCTGGTATCAATTGACGATCGAACAAAATACCGAGTTCTATCGCTACCCGCCTGCTCTACCTGAAGATGAACTGATGTGGGATATTCAAAATAATGGCCTGCAATTGTTAGGCGAGAAGGGTTTTCAGCAGTACGAAGTCTCGGCATTCTCGAAACCAGATTTTCAAGCTAAGCACAATCTTAATTACTGGCAGTTTGGTGACTATCTTGGCATTGGTGCCGGTGCACACTCTAAAATCACTTTGCTAGATGATGCTCAGCAGCTTAGGGGAATGTATCGCTACCGTAAGACTCGAACCCCAAACGATTACTTAAAAGCAATTGCTAGTAGGCGCTCTGATGTCAGTTCAGGGCCTAGTATTAGAGTGGGCGAACAAGCTATTCCACAAGAAGATTTAGCTTTCGAGTTTATGATGAATGTTCTACGTCTGACGAAAGGTGTGCCAGCTTCACTACTATCTCAGCGTACGGGCCTGGAACTCAGCGTCTTAGAGCCTATGTTAACGGAACTCAAGACAAGGGGCTTGATGAAGGAAGAAGGCCTATGTACGACGGACAAAGGCCTGTTATTTCTGAATACTATTTTAGAAGGTTTTACAGAAAACTAAGCAAGAGACTTGAGCACTTTTCGTGCTGCTTCAACTGTTGCTTCAATTTCCTTATCGCTGTGCGCGCTTGAAACAAAGCCAGCTTCAAACGCAGACGGCGCAAGATAAACACCTTCTTCTAACATCGCATGATAGAAAGCCTTGAAACGAGGCAAGTCACATTCCATGACTTGATCAAAGCGAGAAACTTGCTCTGCTTCGGTAAAGAAGAAACCAAACATTGCACCCACCTGGTTAAAGGTCATTGGCACACCGGCTTCTTTAGCAGCTGCTTTTAAGCCGTCTACCAGTTTCGTGGTTTGCAGACTTAGCGCTTCATAGAAACCTGGCTCGGATATCGCATTCAGCATAGCTAGACCGGCTGCCATGGCGAGCGGATTACCCGATAAAGTACCGGCTTGGTAGACTGGGCCTGTAGGCGCTATCGCTTGCATAATATCTGTACGGCCACCGAAAGCGCCGACCGGTAAACCACCGCCAATTACTTTTCCTAAAGTAGTTAGGTCAGGCTTCACATTGTATACAGACTGGGCTCCGCCTAAAGCGGTTCTGAAGCCAGTCATGACTTCATCAAAGATCAAGACACTTTCATGTTTGTCACAGACTTCTCGTAAGCTTTCTAAAAAGCCAGGTACTGGAGGAATGCAGTTCATATTCCCGGCAACGGGTTCGACAATAATCGCAGCAACCTGGTCACCCATTTCATCAAACAGTGCTTTAACTTGGTCTGCATCATTATAGGTAAGGGTGATTGTATGCTCGGCGACACTCGCAGGTACTCCAGGTGAATTAGGCACGCCAAGCGTTAGCGCGCCAGAGCCTGCTTTAACGAGTAGCGAGTCAGCATGCCCGTGATAACAGCCTTCGAACTTAACGATTTTATCGCGTCCGGTAAAACCACGCGCCAAGCGAATAGCGCTCATGGTTGCTTCGGTTCCCGAACTCACCATACGAACCATTTCAATAGAAGGGACAAGTTCGCAAACCTTTTTCGCCATGATGGTTTCGATTTCAGTTGGCGCACCGTAGCCCAAGCCGTGGTCTAGTTGCGCTTTCACGGCAGAGATTACATCCGGGTTGGCATGGCCCAAGATCATTGGTCCCCATGACGCGACATAGTCGATATAGCGCTTGTCGTCGGCATCTACTAAATAGGCGCCTTCACCGCGTTCAAAGAAAATGGGAGTACCTTCAACACCTTTAAATGCGCGCACCGGGGAGTTTACGCCGCCTGGGATCACACTTTGGGCATCGTTGAAAAGATCTTCGGATCGAGACATATTGGAACCTGTTTCTAAATTAATAAGTTTGAATTTGTTTAAATGCGGCGCTTAGCGCCAGCGCAGCTTGGTAGATATCTGCCTGGCCAAAGAGACTATTAATGACCGCAATATTATGAGGAGGAGTATCTCTGAAGCGAGCAATATTGTCTATGCTAATACCCCCAATGGCTAGTACGGGAATACTCAATTGCAGTGCTTGCTTGAATGTTTCCAGGCTACATGGAGGCGCTTCTGGCTTAGTTTGTGATTCAAAAAAACGACCAAAAGCACAGTATGATGCGCCTTGGTTAATACAGTCCTGAGCATATTGCAGGTCACTATGGCAGGTAACGCCAATGATCTTTTTGTCGCCGAGTGCTTGCCGTGCTTCGCTTAAGTGGCCGTCAGATTTTCCAAGATGCAGCCCATCTGCATCGCTGTCGAGGGCCAGGGCCAGGCTGTCATTAATGATTAGTGCTGCCTGGTACTTATGGCACAAGGCTTTGAGTCGGAGTGCCTTGGCAAGCGCCTGATCTGGCTTTGATTGCTTATCCCGATATTGGATAACACGGCAGCCACCTTTAAGCGCACTTTCTACCCCGGTAAACAGAGACTCGCCAGGAAGCAAAGAAGGATCAGTAATGCCGTATATGCCTTGCGGGAGTGTCGAGACCGGCATGTTAAAAGGGCTTCACAACAACAAGAATAACGATGCTAATAAGCAGTAATACCGGGAACTCATTAAACCAACGATAAAATACGTGGCTTCGGGTATTATTGTCGCTAGCAAACTGCTTGAGAATCTTGCCGCAATAGAAGTGATAGCCAACAAGAATCGCGACCAGTGTTAATTTGGCGTGTAACCAGCCACCGTGGAAGTAACCTTCTACATTATAGGAAATTAGCCAAAGCCCCAGCACAATCGTTGCAATCATCGAAGGGGTTCCAATGCCGCGGTATAGCTTTCGTTCCATAACTTTGAAACGCTCTAAGCTGGTTTGGTCTGTTGACTGAGCGTGGTAGACAAATAAGCGGGGCAAGTAAAATAAGGCGGCAAACCAGCATACAACAGCAACAATGTGAAAGCTTTTTACCCAAAGCATGTTTATTTCCTTTTGTATTGATAATAATTTTCGACTTCAGCGCGAGTGACGATACCCAGGACACGCGAAACGGTAGGAGCACTGGTTCTCTCGACATATAAGGCTTCAGTTTTAGTTTCTGTAAAGCGGTCAAGGGTTTCCTGAAGCGTGGCTTGAAAGTAGAGAGAGGCAATATCTTTTCGCTGTGCCGGGATTTCAAACAGGTCGATCAGGATGCGCTCCTTAATCGGGTGCTCCTCACCCTCGACCAGCTCCTGTTCGTTTTCCTCCAGGTAGTGCGCAAGATCGACCGTGGGAAGAAGCGAAACTGGTTTACCATCGCTGTTATTGATTAGTATCCATTTAGGCTCCTGGCGCAAAATTTCCTTGGCTTCCTCGTAAACTATATGCCGTTTCGTCGGACTAAATTGTCGGGTCATAATGGCGCCAACACTGACGCGGCGAAGTGCCTGAATAACCGGGCTATTGTGATAATCGAGACCTTGTTCCTTCAATATACTCAGGAAAATAGACTGCTGCTTGAACACTTCACTTGCAACCATACTGGATACAACAATGATCAACATTCCCGGCATGATTATATTGGGGTTTTGCGTAAGTTCTAATAAGGCTAATAGTGCGGCCAAGGGAGCTTGTAGCGCGGAACCCATCATCGCACCCATACCCAACATAGCGTAGAAGCCAGCTGAGGAGGCGGTTTCAGGCATAATCCATTCAGCGATTAGGCCAAATACGCCGCCAACGGTTGCACCAATAAAGAGAATTGGGCCCACAAGTCCACTTGGCATCCCCAAGCCAATGCTAATGCCCGTTACCACAATTTTTACCACGGCGATGCAGCACAGTAGAAGCAAACCAAACTCGCCCAAAAGCGTTTGGTTTACAGTGTCATAGCCTACCCCCATTATCTCGGGCACAAATGCTGCCGCAACGGCGGTTAAGGCACCGGCAGCGGAGATCCGATAGAAAATATTGCTAGTGCTATTACGCAAGGTGAGCTTGATCAAGCCAACAAAGCAGGCTGAAACAATACCAATACCTATGCCACAGATAATGATATAGGGAATTTCCATCAGAGAGTTCATATACAGCTGGGGCACGAGGAAGGCAGGGTCTGCGCCATAGAAAACCTGAGAAATAATCGCTGCTGCAACCGAAGCCAGGATGACTGGCGTAAAACCGGCAATGCTATATTCCATCATCACGACTTCCATAGCGAAAATGACTCCGGCAATGGGGGTGTTGAAGGAAGCAGAAATGGCGGCAGCTGTGCCGCAACTAATTAAGGTCCGAATACTGTTGTTGGGTAGGTTTAGATAGCGACCTAGTAAGCTAGAAGCTGCTGCACCCAAATGTACGGCAGGTCCTTCTCGTCCGGCAGACTGGCCGCTCAAAATGGTTAACACGCCACCGACAAATTGGGTCATCATACTTTTAAACGAGATATAACCCTGATGATAATTGAGACGCTCCATCACTAGTGCGACGCCGACCTTACGCTGGCTAATCTTCAAACGATACCAGATGGTGCCGATTAACAGGGCGCCGCTAAGCGGCATCACCACCCGCATAAAGGTACTTAAGCCTTCAAAATTTTCCGGATCACCTTCAGGAAGAAAATAAGCAAGAGGGACTTCGATCATGAAGCGGAAAAGCAGGATGACACCAGCAGTTAAGGACCCGGCAATCAGGCCAAGAATTGCTAGCTGTGGCAAAGCATCGACACCAGAGAGCTGCTGTCTGAAAACGCGCTTATAGTTTTCGAAGTGTGTTTTTAGCGGCATAGTCCGGCTTTATGGTCTTAAAATCTAATATTCAGTACAGTGCTAGTTTATAGCAAAGTAGATAATATTCTAAGAGCTAGAGCCTGAATGTGTTGCCATAAATGCTGGCAAGTGATTTATTTTCTATCCGAACGATTTTTCACTTTCTGGTTTAGCTCATCAATAG
>NZ_LWFZ01001103.1:0-814 GCF_001635225.1 Oleiphilus sp. HI0086 | reverse complement strand
TGGAAGAAGTTAACGATAGCAAGTTCGGTCTGCAGGCAGGGATATTTACACGGGACTTATACAAGGCGAATAAAGCATGGGATATCCTCGAGGTTGGAGGCGTCATAATCGGCGATGTACCGTCCTGGCGTGTTGACCATATGCCTTATGGCGGAGTGAAAGACAGCGGCCTGGGTCGTGAAGGTATTAAGTATGCAATCGAAGACATGACTGAACAACGTTTACTGGTGATTCGCACGCCATAAATTGGATATATGATGCCCATAGGCAGAGGGTTTCATCCCCCTTGCGAGCCTCGGATGGATCTGCACAGGTTTTGGGCTTCACTTTCGCTTTATCGAACGTCCGGCTTTTTCTTCTAATGGCTTATCTGGCCATCTGTGTTTGGGGTAGCGGCCCTTCATATCCTTAGCGACTTCAAAGTAAGAGCTGTTCCAAAAGTTAGCGAGATCACTGGTGGTCTGGATAGGCCTCCTGGCCGGTGACAGCAATTCAAAACGTAAGGGAACGCGACCTTCAGCCAGGGTCGGAGAGCTTAGCTCGCCAAACACCTCTTGAAGCACAACTGAAACTGTTGGGCCTTGGTCACTGTCGTAGCGAATTGGAACACGTTTCTGACTTGGTGTTTGGTAATGCGTTGGGGCTTCGCTTTCGATGCGCTGCTGATCATTCCAGTCCAGGCAGCTTTTCACTAGCTCAAGAATGTTTACTTTTTTAAGTGCGTTCATACTGCTGACGCTAGATAAATAGGGTAGCAGCCAAGTCTCGATATCGTCGATTAAGCTTTGTTTTGACAAGCTTGGGAAGTTTTCAA
>NZ_LWFZ01001102.1:0-1308 GCF_001635225.1 Oleiphilus sp. HI0086 | reverse complement strand
TACGTGGGAACCCTGGGATAAAGAACAAATTAGTGATGATGAACTGGAAACATTTGTAGCCAAAACCCATAAAGTAGCACCAAGCTTACGGGACGAATTTGTTAACACCTCAACAAAAACTTTTATTAAGCCAGGTGAAGGCGCTCATATTCCCTATTTAGCACCACACTGGGTAAAAACATGCGATGAAGTTTCAGCCTCAGTATCAATTATCTTCAACACGAAAGAAACTCAGAAGAAAGGCTTAGCCTTGCGCTTTAATGAATTAGTTAAGAGGAGACTGGGAATCAAGCTAAGCCCTATATCCGGTGACAAAAAGATCAGTGACGCCATAAAAGTATTCCTATTCAAAGTGGCCGCCAAGCTATTGAGTGGTAAAGTCTAAAGCTATTATTTACTCTTAACAGAAATAGGGAAACTCAAATGCCGTTACAAACAAGCCCAAATATAACACGACTAAGCTTTGGGCTTCTTCTACTTCTATATTTACTATTTATTCTAGCGGCAAGCTTTTACCTAACAGGAAAGGCACCCAGCACAGAAAGTGCAATCCAGACCCTACTCGAAAAAGGGAGTGCATTTTCTTTTAATTTTCACAACCTAAGAGATGTTGCTACGAACATACTGCTGTATATGCCATTGGGCTTTCTTTGTTCCCTATATATAGCGAGTAAATCCTCTCCTAGATTAATGAGCCCCTATCTGTTTGTTGGTTTTTTAGTCAGTACACTAGTTGAAATAACGCAAGCATTTATTGGGCGCTATTCCGATATTTCAGACGTAATATCAAATACTTCAGGTTTTATCACGGGCTATTTTGTCGCCTATATTGCACTAAAGCACTTTCACTTTTCACCTTCTAGCTTACTTGGTATAGAGCAAAAATCAGATAATGCGGCATTGCAAAACATATCTGGAATCCGGTTTATCTATATAGCGGTCGCTTATATAACCTGTTTACTACCTCTTAATATCACCGTCTCATTATCTGATATCTATGCAAAGCTAAACAGTCAAAACAGTGACATGCCACGTTTGATTCTTGACCCCTTTTTCCACTTTTCATCCGCATCAGTAGATTGGCAGTACTTAACGTTGAATTGTATCATATTCATACCACTTGCCTTTTTAAGCGCACATATTCAAATAAAACGCCAAACACCTAACATTCTAGTACCCGCTGTCCACTGCCTTTTCTTTTCATTGTGCATTGAAGTATCAGAAGTTTTTATAAAGTCAGGCAGGAGCGATATATTCATGCCTTATATGGCATCGATGATAGGCTTATCTATTTCATTGTTATGCATC
>NZ_LWFZ01001101.1:0-539 GCF_001635225.1 Oleiphilus sp. HI0086 | reverse complement strand
ATTAACGACTACGTCACTATTCCTGATGAAGAGCTTCAGCTCTCTGCTATTCGTTCTCAAGGTGCGGGTGGTCAGAATGTGAATAAAGTTTCGTCTGCCATTCACTTGCGCTTTGATATCAAAGCATCTTCGCTTTCGGATTTTTATAAAGAGCGGCTGCTAGGCCTTAAGGATAGCCGTATCAACAAAGAGGGCGTCTTAGTGATCAAGGCGCAGCAGTTTCGTACCCAAGAGAAGAATCGTGAAGATGCGCTGGCTCGTTTAGTGGCTTTAATTCAAGCAGCAACGGTTGTTCATAAAACCCGGCGGCCAACGAAACCTAGTCGAAACTCTCAGCGAAAGCGCATGGATAGTAAGACCAAACACAGTCGAACCAAGGCGCTTCGCGGTCGGGTTAGAGACTAAACCTATTTAAGTCTTAGTCAGGTTTCTATTTTATATTTCCAATATTCTGGAAGTATGGTTGTGGTGGAGGCAGTTTATCTATAAGCTCCCTATTATGGATATCGAAAATGCAGCAAAACAATTAGAAGCTTTGG
>NZ_LWFZ01001100.1:0-846 GCF_001635225.1 Oleiphilus sp. HI0086 | reverse complement strand
TTTGTGGCGCTGGATTTATCTTTAGGTAGAGAGAAAGATATTGCTCAATATCTCATTAAGCAGTCGATGGCATTGCAGTTAAGGGAGAACTTTCTTTCCTTTGGTAAGAAGTTCTCGGCGGCGGCAATTGTATTGGTATTCAGTATCTCGACGGTATTCTTTTTGGTTATTAATAAAGACCTAAGTTGGTTGGTCGATAGTAGCCGTTATTTGGATATAAATGATGCGCGCATTAGCATTCTCAAAGAGGTAGCCTTCGTCGCTGCTGTCCTCTTGGTATATAGTATTCGGATCATATATTCCTATGTGACAAACTTGAATATGTACCTTTATTACCAGAATCATACCTTGTTTGAGGTGATGAATGGTGACCTGGAACAGCGAGTGCCGGTAGTCAGTCATGATGAGTTTGGGCGTATGGCTGAGGGTACCAATGCGATGATTGCCAGTTTGCAGCAGCATAGGGACGAACTTCAATTGACTCGAGATGTGTCTGTGCTAGCGCTAGCTTCGCTTGCAGAAACCCGGGACAATGAAACCGGTGGCCATATTCTGAGAACTCAGCATTACGTCCGTGTGCTAGCGGAACATTTGAGTGCACATCCCGACTTCAAAGACTATCTGGATGCTGAGACGGTGGATCTTTTATATAAGTCGGCACCTTTGCATGATGTGGGTAAAGTAGGTATTCCAGATAGTATCTTGCTCAAGCCAGGCAAGCTAACAGATGAAGAGTTCATGATCATGAAAACGCATGCGCAATTGGGGGCAGACTCTTTAGCGGTTGCCGAAGCCCGCTTGGGAAGCAATTCTTTCTTGCGTTATGCACGAGAGATTGCCGCCTCT
>NZ_LWFZ01001099.1:0-789 GCF_001635225.1 Oleiphilus sp. HI0086 | reverse complement strand
TCTGTAGTCGTCAGTAATGCCAGCAGTGAAGCTTACTCACAAGAAGCCTTGGTCTCGGTTAACTCTCTACCTTCTTCACTCGAGCTAAGCTGGTCTGCGCCAAGCACACGTGAAGACGGCAGCGCACTGGAAAGTAGTGAAATTTCAGCATATGTTATCGAATATGCTTATAACAACACCGAGCTAAACCAAAGCATTCGTATTAACAGCACAGGTAGTGAGACCTACAACTACATAATCAGCGATGTGCAATCAGGAACAATGTACCTGCGTATTGCAACAGTCGATAGCAATGAGATTCAAAGCCAATTCTCTGAAACGATTTCTATCGACATCCCTTAAAGCACTTGTTAACGCTATTCAGCCACAGAGGTGAATAGCGTATCTCCTCTCCTTAGCTAGAAGTGTTGGCATACGCGACTCTTAGTTATTACCAAACTTCCTAGGCCTGTTAAAACGCCAGAAGTCCATTTCCTCTTCCCTTTGAATCGTAACAGCTTCATGCTCAAAGTATTTTTGCCTAAGCTCGGCAAGAGACTCATCAAGCTGTTCTGCATCAAGGCTCGCCACCAATTCAGCTCGCTCAGCCATATAGGCGTAACCAGTTTGCCATCTCGCCTCACGTTCTTGGTCCTTTGCAGCAAGTGTTTCAATTTGCTCTTCTGAATAACCTAACTGGCGCCGAATATTATCTATCTCTATCTGTCGCTCTTCAGCAGGCATTTCAGACAAACCCTTTTGAACAGAGCTAAGGTTAAAAAAGGCTCGAGAGATTACCCCTTCACTAAG
>NZ_LWFZ01001098.1:0-1211 GCF_001635225.1 Oleiphilus sp. HI0086 | reverse complement strand
ATCATTACCCTCTCCTTAGTCCTCATAGTCATTGCAAGTGTGCTGGTTTGGTTTAGTACCAATCGAAAAAAACATGCCGAAAAACTGGAACTTAAAAACTGTTTGGCGCAGCTCAATTCACTCAAAAGCTTATTGATTCAAATTCAAAAACATCGCGGCTTAACCACAGGCTATCTTCACGGTGAGAAAACATTACAAGCAGATATAAAAACCGTGAGAGCAGACGTTAACAAACTATGGGCATCATTAGTTAGCAATCACCCATCACTGACAAAAGACAAGTTATTTGAAGGTATATCAAGTCATTGGCAGCGACTTGAAACACGTGCCCTAACAATTGAAGCAAACAACAATATCGACCAACATAACCGACTCATCACAAATCTGCTCTATTTGATTGAAAACCAAACTGAAAAGAATAGTCTGCTCGTAGCATTATCTCGTGAAGCAGGCTTAGATGTAATATGGAAGGAGTTACTCGATACGATTGAATCAATAGGCCAAACCCGAGCCATCGGTATGGGTATTGTTTCCGAAGGAAAGAGTTCAGCTCTAGACCGAATAAAATTGAAGTACTTGAATGACCGTGTAAGCACTCAGTTTGAATCGCTAAATAAGGTTTTTCTTGAAAGAAAGCCCGGCGAAAAAAGAGTGATCATTCTAGATGATAAGCACTCGACCTCAGCGATTAAAAACGCTCAAACAAAAATCTCCGAACTACAGAGCTTTATCGAAACCAAGCTGCTCAATTCTTCGGTAGATAGTCGTTCAGGAGCAGATTTCTTTCAACTGGCGAGCGCAGCTATCGCACCTTTGAATGAGCTCTTTGACCTGGCATCCACTAAGTTATCAACGAGCATTGATTGATCAGGGTATTTCTAGCCATTTACTTAGAAAATTAATCGCACGTTCGCCAATTAGCACTCAAACCAACATAGAAACTTGGTGTTCCCTTATCGCTTCTATTCTAATAGAGCACTATTATTTAGGCCGTCTAGATCAGTCAAAAAGTGCTGCAAGCACCGAGACAGAGACTTAATTTAGGTCTGCCGCATAAGGCTTTAGCCGCTCCAAGGGAATGACTTCCAAGGCTTTTATGTGCGTTTTAGTTAAGTGAACTCTGGGTGCCATACCATCTTCTTGAGCTTGCAACCAACGAACCGCGCATAGACACCAGGTATCGCCGGGATTCAAGCCGGGAAAGCCGTATT
>NZ_LWFZ01001097.1:0-1288 GCF_001635225.1 Oleiphilus sp. HI0086 | reverse complement strand
CGATTGCTCAACTGCAGAGGCCGTTAATAGACCCAAAGACGCCGTACCAGGCGCCCCGACAATCGGGTCACCCGAAGCAAAAGTCTGCACCCAAACACTATCGCCATCAGGTGATAAGCCTTCTACGTCATTGAAGTTAGCCAAAGCTGCCTGCCCTAGAACCAAAGACTCACCGTTGGAGAAACGAGACAGAATGACACCCGACTCATCGACATCCAGACCGACTAATCGACCTGTGGTATAACCATTCTGACTTAAGTCATTTACAGCAAACGGGCTACCAAACTGAGTAAACGATGATACATCTACCTCAAAGTTTGAGCTAGTTGGCGGCTGAGGAATCGGCAAAACCCCGCCATCCACAACATTCAAAGGTCGTGCCGCCCCATTTTGATTGCCTTGACTATCTAAAGGGTCCCAATTAGAAATCAAAACATCATCTGACAATGTTTCATTTAAAGTACCGTCATCGCGGAATACCAAATTATAAGTCGCTCGCGATGCATCTGTTCCAATTAATGGATCTCCAACATCCTGGTTATCCACCTGCACATGCATTTGCCAGGTATTTTCTCCCGACAACGAAGACTGCTGCTTAACGAAATACATGGTCAAAACATGAGAGTTACCAAGACTGTCAAAAATAGTCGTTGACGTCGCGTGGTTATAGGTACCAGGATCCGTTGGTGAAAATTGGTTATTAACAAAAGGCGCACCGGTAAAGTTGGTAATGACGGGCGTTGTGGCACTTAAGTTGGTCGCAACGACCCCCTCGTCAAGTACAATGCTAACTCCACCACCTACAGTCGCATTCAAAACGGCAGGAACAGCATCAGGGTCAAGCACTACCGGCGTCGCCGCGGCATCACTCCCAAGAACCTCAAAACTATCGCCCGAGACACCCGCAAAACCGAATACCAAGTTAGCTCCTTGATCCTGAATAATCTGCAAATCACCAGTAGCACTATCTATGACGGCGGTAACCCCCACCAACGCAGACGAGTTAATACGAGTTCCCAAGTCGGCCAATTGCAATGCATCTGTTGCACCGGCTGGCTGGAAACTAATTCCGTTTAAGCTAATACTCATATTTCCTGAGGCATTATCATATCCAGCTAAGGTTATTGTAGAGCTGGTACTAGCAGTCGCATCCACACCTTCTAAAAGCGAAAACTGAGATGCAATTGCCCCGGCAGTTGATTCCGCAGTCGTTGTAATGGTCTGCGACGTGCCATCCGGAAAGGTCACTTCGATATCCTGACTCGCATAGCCATTCACAATTCCTGCT
>NZ_LWFZ01001096.1:0-885 GCF_001635225.1 Oleiphilus sp. HI0086 | reverse complement strand
CTCCTAACTATATCTCTTATGTTTTTTGTCCAACCGAGGGTTGTTCGAATTAATGTAATATACGGTCTTCACGCTCTTTTTCTTCAGCTTCGACAATCGATTTAGATAGTGCCCCGGCAGCTTGAACACCCGCACCGATCATTGCTTTCGCTATCGCTGCTTTATGCTCCCCCAAAAAGCCTTCAACCTCTTCTGAAAATTGGATTTCGACCAAGAATTCGCCGTCATCATCCATTCGCTTCAAGGCGAAGCTACCGTTTTCTAATTCAACTATCTCTAAAAATGCGCTACTCATTCAAACTCCAAATTTATATAGAAACCTGCTCACCAGGTAAGTTATATAGTACCTGCGGCCTTCTTTACCATTCTGTTTGTTGCTCTCGCCTTTGCTGAATATAAGTTTTTACTTCTTCAATAAGTTCTAACAAAGTCAGCTCTCTATCACCTTCAATAGCTGTCTCGGTCAAATTAATAACCTCAATTCGAGGCACACTTGCTTCTGTGCTAGCTGCTTGCCTAGAATGCGGCGAATTTTCTCTGTAGAGCAGAGGGTCAACAGATAAAGCCAACAAGCGTTGATACCAACTTCCTTGCTCCTGCTTCTGCGCAAACAGGAACTGGCAATCGGGCATATTCTGCGCCAATTCTGAAGACTCATCTTGCAAGGCGTCAGCAGGGATCTTTAAATAGGCTGATAATTCTTCTAGCCAGGCTTCCCAGGCATACTTCAAACTCAAACTAGCGCCAACAACGGCAGCCTGTGCAAGCGCAGCATTAGTACTTGTCTCTGCCTGCTTTGCTTGTGTTTGTGCTGCATACAAATAAGTGTTCACCCTGCTCTTAATATCACTCACCTAAAAGACTCCGTCGACACACACTTACAGC
>NZ_LWFZ01001095.1:0-1799 GCF_001635225.1 Oleiphilus sp. HI0086 | reverse complement strand
GAAAGAATCACTAACAAATATAATAAAGGGGATGAAACGTAAGCCGTGCTTCTTATAGAGCTGCTTCTGACTAAGCAGATTGCTATAAACCCTGCTTCTCGATTTCATCATTAAAACAAACCATAGCCAAATTCTGGAATAACCTTATTGGTTTCAGATACTTTAAGTAACTAGGTTATCGTTTTATTTTTTAAGTAGTAGCAATGTTGTCGGCCTCTAAAAATGTTCCGCATTACATAAATAGAACAGGCCAGATTGAAAATAATAACTAGATATTTTTGACATCTTGATTTGCCACACAACGGTTAAAGACGTGATTATGCCCCTTAACGAATAAAGTTCGGCAAATTCACTTCGACTCAGAATCTGGTATGCCTTTGATGAGGATCAACGGATGCCAAATCGTTTACGCAAGCTCAGCATGCTTATTGCCATGCCAAGTCTTTTGCTTGCCTCCAGGAATGTATTTTCTGAATACGCTCTTAACCTTCCTGAGCCAGTCTCTCCTGTAACACGGGAAGTATTTGACCTCCATATGATGACGGCCTACATCGCACTGATCATTATGATCCTCGTCACCGTCGTCATCTTTTACTCCATATTCAAATTCAGAAAGTCGAAAAATTACGAAGCCGACCAAGAATTTCATAACAGCAAGTTTGGCACATGGTCCTGGATTCTGGTGCCGATTATTGTACTCGCTATTGATTTAAGTATTGCTGGCAGCGCAAGCTCTACCTTTGACTTAATTGAAGATAAGACCCCAGCA
The DNA here is from genome assembly GCF_001635225.1 of Oleiphilus sp. HI0086. NCBI lineage: Bacteria > Pseudomonadati > Pseudomonadota > Gammaproteobacteria > Oceanospirillales > Oleiphilaceae > Oleiphilus > Oleiphilus sp. HI0086. The sequence continues at coordinate 1,030 of NZ_LWFZ01001095.1, read as the reverse complement.
GACCTGACAATTAAAGTGACAGGTTCCCAATGGAAGTGGACATACGAGTACATGGAAGACGATATTAAGATCGTCAGTAACCTACTGCCTGAGGAACAAGCTGGTGATCGCTATTTAAGAATGGTGGATAACCCTCTCTACCTACCTACTGACCGACGAATTCGTTTCCTTCATACCGCAACCGATGTTCTTCACGCTTGGTGGGTTCCGGCAATTGCGGTTAAGAAAGACTCCATTCCCGGCTATATCAACGAAACCTGGACTATTATCGAGAAGGCTGGCACGTATCACGGCCAATGTGCCGAAAACTGTGGTACGGGGCACGCTTTCATGCCCATTCAAGTTGAAGCGATTGCCGGTAGCGAGTTTGATTCATGGATGACAAAGCAAAAGGAAATCAAGATAGCGAAAGAGAAGGAAGCTTCTTCAGACACTGTCTGGCCAATGCAAGAATTAATGGCTCGGGGCGAGTCCCTCTACAACACCAACTGCGGAGCCTGCCACCAAGTCGATGGCTCTGGTGTTCCCCCCGCATTTCCAGCGCTGGCTGGTAGCGAAATTGCCAAAGGCGACCCCGCTAAACATCTTGAAGTCGTAATCAAGGGTGTATCGGGTACAGCCATGGCTGCTTGGGGCGCTCAGTTGAATGACCTGGAAGTGGCAGCAATCGTAACCTACGAAAGAAATGCCTGGGGTAATAACACAGGTGATGTTGTGCAACCAGCTGATGTCAAAGCGGCGCGCTAGGAGGAGATAATCAATGAGTTCTACTATTACAATTGATGAACAAAATCAGGACGTTTCAAGCGCCGATCATGATCACCACAATGAGCCACCGAAGGGTATAGGCCGCTGGTTATTCAGCACTAACCATAAAGATATTGGTACCATGTACCTGGTGTTTTCTCTCATTATGTTATTTTTGGGTGGTGGTATGGCAATGCTCATTAGAGCAGAGTTGTACTTTCCTGGCTTGCAGTTTTTGGAGCCTGACCTTTTCAATAACATGGTCACTACACATGCCTTGATT
>NZ_LWFZ01001094.1:0-968 GCF_001635225.1 Oleiphilus sp. HI0086 | reverse complement strand
GCGCGAGCCCAACCTGAAGAAACAACGAGCATTACAATCACCACACTCATGGCACGATAGGTTTTCGATATACCTGCAGCGTTTCGACGAAAGAAAAATAGCACTGCCAAAAACACTAGCGCTAGTGGGTGGAATGCTCCACCACTAGACTTTGAATTGCTAGGACTTGTATCCTCAACTACATCTGGGTTATCTGCTGTAAAATTAACCGACTTCAAATACAAGGTCTTGCCTTCATCCCCTAATGAACTTTCACTCGTAGAACGCCAAAGTTCTCCCCTAGCCATGCGCCACTCAACAGTATTGACCTGATCTTCAGGTAACACGATAGTCTCACGACCATAAGCCTCAGCCGGCTTATATTCACTAAGCTCTTCACCATTTATCCACAATGAGACATCCATTACACTCGTATCATCTACTTTCCAGTCAAAGCTCAATTGGCCGCTACCATCAACCTTACCAATCAACATCGTTTGCTCATATAGGGTGTAGTCTGACACTAATTCGGAAACAATATCTCCCTGTAAATCCCACTCATTCTGCTTCTCTATAAAGAAAAACACTCCCTCACCCACACTTGAGCTAAAATCAGCTTCCCCTATCACATTACCACTCAACTCAAACGAGTAGCTTTCCTCCTTACCCTCAACCCCTATCATCAAGGTAGCAAACTTGATACCAGGTGAAAGGAAGTTCATCCGAATATGGACCTCGCAACTCTCCCCCGGAGCTAACTCAGAGCCCTGGCAATCAGGCAAAGCACTATCTTCCGTGCTGGTAATCGATAGCTCGGAAGGTGTATATTTTACCGTCCCTACACCACATTCATTGGTTTCAATCTCATCAACCTGAAGCTCAACACTATCAATTACAAAGCTATCAGCAGCACTATTTGTAAAACTTAAAGAAAAACCATTAACCTCTTTTATTCTGTATTTTAAAGACTCATCCGAGCCACCACTACA
>NZ_LWFZ01001093.1:0-41725 GCF_001635225.1 Oleiphilus sp. HI0086 | reverse complement strand
TGTTCTAAACAAAAGTGATTTATCGGCGATTTCAACCGAGGTGAAGGAACGCTTGTCGCAACTTGCGGGTTTGATGAACTCACAAGATGCCAGCGGTGAATATTTATTTAGTGGCTTTCAGGGTGGTACGGAGCCCTTTCAGCAGAATGTTTCGGGTACTTACGTTTATCAAGGAGATGAGGGGAGACGTTTTGTTCAGGTCGAGCCAAATGTTACAATTGCTTCATCTGAAAATGGCAAACAAATATTTCAAGATATTGCTGTTGATAAAAATACCTTCTATACCGCTGCAAACCCTCATAACCAAGCTGTACCAGAAGCCAGAATCACGACGGGGCAAGTGATAGATCAAGAGCTTTATGACCAGTTTTATCCTGGTGATATGATAGTGACTTTCACCTCGCCTTCAGAGTTTAACGTGACTGACAAAGCGACGGGTAGATCTTATCTGGCCAATCAGGCTTATTCACAGAATGATCCGATTGTCGTCAATGGCGTTCAATTTGAGATAACCGGCACGCCTACTGCGGGTGATAGCTTCTTTATCGAATCAACTGAAAAGCAGGGCGTTCTGTCAACGATTGAGAAGTTTATCTATACCTTGGATAACTTTACTGCCACAGAAGAAGGTCGAGCGACTTTTGATGCGAACCTGGAAAGTGCCTTGATAAACCTGGATAGCGCTGAAACCTCTATTCTAGAAGCTCGAAGCCAGATTGGTGCACGTCTGAACACTGTTGAAACAACAGAGGAACAGCTTAAGGATGTGGAGCTTCTAACAGAGCAAACTCTGAGCGACCTAGAATCGGTTGACTATGCGGAAGCCGTCAGTTTGTTGTCCTTACAGCAGTTCACTTTGGAAGCTGCCTACTCCTCTTATTCTCAGGTGTCTTCACTTTCCTTATTTGATCGCTTATAAAGCGGTGGCTTTTAAGCTTTCTTCTTTGGCGCTCTGCTCCAGATGAGCGATGCAAGCCTGTAGGGTTCGGCTTACCTGAGTTTGGTCCCTAATCATGGCCAGTTTTGGCCAGGTGCAGCGTTCACCCATTTTCAAGATATAGTCTCTTTCTGAAGGGCTAGGGTTCTTCATGAACTTGGTATACCAGGAAGGCGGAAATTCAGGGTGGATATTGATGTCGCCCAAATAGTCCTGATCAAGCATCAAGGAAGCGTGATTTAGCCAAGAACTCCAAGCCTGAGAGTGAAACCGACGCTTCCCCAACTTAAGTAGAGCCTTTCCTTGAGAAAAGCTACTGCTGACCAATAGGTCGGCAAGGAAGGCTGCAAGACCATCATCCTGACGTTGAGAGACAAAAGGCACAATATGTGGGTTGGCCTGGCTGACTATAAAGTAGTTTGCATTGTGAAGCCGGCTCATTCTTTGCCTCGGAATATCGGTAGCAAAAGAGCCGTCATACCAGCGTTCACCTTTTAGATAGGCCTGCTTTTCCCCAAGGGCGTTCTTCTCATAGAGCTGGCAGGGAGGAAACAAACCAGGGACAGAGCATGATGCTTGTGCTGCGGATGCGACAAAAACACTTGGTGCAGTTTGGTAGTTCAGAATTCTTGGCTTTTGGCCTGTTCGGGCAGGTGAAATTGTAATGCTTACGTTTCGGCCGGTTTTTTTAAAGGCTTCTTCAAAAGTCATTAATCCGACGTTGTGTTCAACGCAGCTGCGCAGTTGCTCTGGGTCGAGTAATGATTGCTGTTGCCAAATACCTTTAAGCGGTAAACGCTTCAAAGGGCTGTAGTTACTTTCCTCGGGCTTACCTAGAAGAGTAAGTACTTCCTTATTTGTGTGAGTAGCCAGCATGCCCGCCGTGATTGCTCCCATACTGCTACCAGATATGATGGAGGGGAGGAGCTTGTGATTGATGAGTGTTGCGACCACGCCTATATGATAAATACCGAAGGTTCCACCGCCACTTAGCATTAAGGCAGGGCGACCAAAATTATGCTCGGCCTGTTTGAACTGGGCGAGCTTGTCTTTTGTCGAGATGCTATCGATCTCAGATTCGCAGAGTATCTTTAACGCTTTATCGATCAACTTTAAGTAATTGCTAACGAGGGTCTTGGTTCCTGTGTAGGCGGGTTGATAGAGCTTGGGTTTACTGAGTTCCGCGGTGGTTCGATACAGGCTTTCCTGAATATAGGGAATCAGCTTCAAATAATCTTTATTTTCTAGCAGTTCAGAAATTGTTTGATAATGTCCCTGCAGCACTTTGTATGGGTAGTGTTTAGACTCAGGTTTTTTTTGCCAGTCATAACTGCCGTTAAGCTTATCGGCTTTCGAGGCAGCGGTGAGCCATTGCTCATAAGTTTGTGCCTCGCTCATAGTTTGCTGCAATTTGCTTATATCTGACATTTTTGTGTTTACGCTTGTAAGCTAAAAAAATATATTTGCCTATCGCATAATCAATGTCAAACGCTTATTCCTGAGCATTGATGTAAATCAATAGGCTTTTAACGCTGATAATTTAGGGGTAGGATGCTTGTGAATAATTATCATTAATAGGGAGAGACTCGTGTCTGATATCTATCAGTTCAGTGCTAATAATATTAAAGGAGAGGAAGTTCCTCTTAAAGCGTATCAGGGGAAGTTGCTGATAATCGTCAATACGGCAAGTAAATGCGGATTTACGCCTCAGCTCAAGGGGCTTGAGGAGCTGTATTTGGAGTATAGCGAGAAAGGGCTAGAGATCTTAGGCTTTCCATGCAATCAGTTTCTAAAGCAAGACCCAGGAACAGATAGTGAGATTAGCGAGTTTTGTTCTTTGAACTATGGGGTTACGTTTCCAATGTTCTCCAAAATAGAAGTAAACGGCGATAATACTCATCCCTTGTATAAATACTTAAAATCAGAAGCGAAGGGCTTGATGGGCTCTGAAAAGATAAAATGGAATTTTACCAAGTTTTTGGTCGATCAACAGGGCAAGGTTGTTAAACGCTATGCGCCCAATACCGAGCCGAAAGACATGGTGAAAGATATCGATGCAGCGTTGGCGCCTTAGCCTAGTAGTTTCTTTATCGCAGGAAGCAGGCGGTCTTTGGTAATGGGTTTGATGATCCAGCCATTCGCGCCTGCTGCTCTGCCTGCAGCTTTTTTCTCTGCTTTATTCTCGGTGCTAACAATGAGTACAGGAACACCCTTGTAAGCGGGGAGTGCTCTAATAGCTGCAGTGAGTTGTATGCCATCGAGTTTTGGCATATATAAGTCGCTCAGTACCAGGTCAAATCGTTCTGCTTTGGCTGCATTTAATGCGGCTTCGCCATCGACCGCTAGCGTCAGTTCGTGTGGCTCGTCTTGAAGGATGACTTTAAACATGTTGCGCATTACTAATTGATCATCGGCGATCAGGATTTTGGCCATATGTTTCTTGTACCTATTCTTTAATGAATGAGAGTCTCTTACTTCACTTTAGTATAGCCAAATGTGCTGGAATATCTTGTCTCTTAGGTCTTACTCGTTAGATTTCTGATGCGTATCACTTAAGGGGCAATTTGTCGGGTGATGGTTTCTATATGTGCGAGCAAGGCGCTATAAAAATCTCGCTTAAAAACATCTAAAGGCGGAGACTCAATAACCTCGGCAATTGCACCGACAGGGTGAGTCATATGCCAAACGCCGATCAATGCTTGCTGAACTTGCATGAGTAGGGTGAGCGCTTGCGCTTGAGGCAAGTCTTGCTCTGCTTGTTGTGTTAGTAACTGGGAATACTGGTGCATTAAGTGGAGTAAGGTTTTTTTGAATTGTAATGCTTCTTCAACGGTAAGGTTCCGTTCTAAAATTGTGTGTAAAATTGCATTCAACTTACAATAGATAGGGTTAGCAATTAAGGTGTCAGCCATTAGCCTTGCTAGGGGGAGCTTGTTTGGCATTTTTTGGGCCGAGTGAATTAATTCTTCAAGGGTTTCTACAAACAACGCGAGGAACAAAGTCTCTTTATTTCTAAAGTAGCGATATAAAGCGGCCTTAGTAATACCTACATCTGCAGCAATCACATTCAGGTTAAGGTCTTCGTAGGCAAGATCAGAAAATCGTTTTCGTGTAGCATCGAGAATTTGCTGTTTTCTGAGAGCTTTTTGTTCCGGATTATTCGCGCGTTGTTTGATTAAACACATTTTAGGCTTGTAACCATCCTGCAAGTTTTCGTGTGACTGAACGTGGGGATAGTTTACCAGACCAAACACCAAAAATATTCTTCCAGCCAGTGATAACAATGGCGCGGTCTTTTTTCTTGAGCGATTTCCTGACAACAGCTTCTGCTGTCATGGCACCTGCTTTGAATAGTTTTGTGTTAGTCATATTAGCTTCTGATGCAAACTCAGATGCGGTTGCACCTGGGCAAAGTGTGCTGACGGCAATACCTTGGCCCTTAAGCTCTTCATATAGTGCTTCAGAGAAGGACAGCACAAAAGCCTTGGTCGCGTAGTATATAGCCATGTTAGGTCCCGCTTGAAAGGCAGCGGTTGAGGCAACGTTAATGATAAAGCTATTACTCTGTTGTGATAGCTTGGGGATGAGTCGGTGCGTTAGATCTACCAGGCTGGTGACGTTGAGCTGAATCATTTGTAACTGACGATCCAGTGACAGTTCAGTGAATGCACCGCGGTCTCCAAAGCCTGCATTGTTGATTAGGCCGTTTAGCGCCCAACCTTCGTTGATTATTTTGCTAGCTAGCGTTTCGGCACCGTTTGAGTCAGACAAATCAGCAGCGATGATTTGTGTCGAGATTTTATATTGGCTTTCCAGCTTACTGGCTAGCGCTTGAAGGCGCTCTTCTCTGCGGGCGGTCAGAATCAGGTTGTGACCTTGAGCGGCTAATTGTTCTGCGAATACTTCGCCAATTCCGGCGCTTGCACCGGTTATCAAGATGTAGTTCATTGTGTGTTCCTTTATTATTTGAAGTTAAGTTACTCTGGGTTACTTAATATAGAAGAATGAGTTCTTGATATAAATAACCTAGGGTAACTTAATTGGCATGCGAAATTAATAGGGCGCTAGGGCTTGTAAATCTAGGGGTAAAGTACTTCTACACCGTATTGAAGGACTGCTTGGGTATTAAGTGCTGAGTTACTTGTATTATGTTGATAAATGGTTCCACCAATATTTACGCTGTGAGAACTGGTGCTTAGCTGAAAGTTTTCAGTTTGATCATAACCATTATATAGCGTCGGTTCGAAGCTTAGAGAAGCCGCGCTTTCGCTATTTGTGACTGATTCACTTAGTTTTACCGAGATGGCTTGTGCGGCACGCCCGCTAATATCTAGCTGAGGTGTATCGACGGATGGCTCAAGGCAAGCGTTACCTTGTAGAGACCCGCTTTTAGGGTCGATGGTGCATTGGCTGTTATCGAGCTTTTTAACTGGCATCGACAAGGTTTGTTGAGTGCTGCCGATAGCGCTGACCGATGCTGGGTCGACTAGGGTCAACTTCACTTTTGCCTTAAAAGATTCAGCTTGTGCGCTTACTGAAAACGTAAAGCATGAAAGCAGTACTAATGCTAAGGGAGCTTTTCTCAAGCCGGTCTGCCTCCACTTTTTATCGCTGATTAAGTCCTGAATACCACTCAAGTATAGTAGCTAGTGCTAAGGCAGCAATGCTTAAAATGTGAAAAAGTGAAAAATATTTATTTCTTGCGCAAATGAAAAAGCTGGGCTATGTGATCGTGGCTTGTGTGGTTAACATGTTGAAAAGTAATAGTTTATTTTTTTTGTTTGAGATGTGTGGGAGGAAGGTAAATGATACCTTCATCGCCTGAAGCCTTGAGTTCTATAGTTGGTGTTACGCTGAGGTTTTTACTTTGAAGGTAGTCAGGATCTATTTTAAGTAAGTAGCTACCTGGTAGGACGTTTTCGAATATGTAAACACCATCGTACTCGGTTCGGGTTTGCTGTATCAGTGAGTCATCGAGTGTAAAAAGAGAGACAGGAATACCTGCTTTCGGTATAAGTTTACCATTGTTTTCAAGCAGCACTTCTCCTTCGAGTTCCATCGCAGTTTGGAAGCCGATACTGATCTCGTTGAGTTTTCCCGAGTGAGAGTAGAGTGAGAAGTGCTCTTTCTGTGGTTTCAGGAACGGGTCTTCAATTTTTCGGGAATTGATACTGATCGTTTGCATTTGAAGATCAGGAACCCCCCATAAAGAGACATAACCTTCTTCGTTTGTGGCGCTGTTTCTCCAGCTGTTCTTTCCTTTAAAATGTATATTTGGAAGAGAGCTGTCCTGTTCATCAAACCTACCGTTATTGTTGTGATCCAAATATGTGTGTGCGAGCACGCTGGCACTAGAGGCCACACTTTCAGAACTAAGGTAGAGGCTATTATGAGGTTTGTCGTAGGCAAGGGCAGAGCTAATGCTTAAGCCAATACTTTGATGGTCTTGTGTATCAAATCCGGCAGAAAGAGAAAACGAGTATTTGTCCAGACGCCAGCTGATCATATTGTCGAAGCTGTATGTGTCTTCTTCCGATAGAATGTAGCCTAACGAGGCTTGATAACTTACCCGTTTACTTGCTTGATAGTTGGCACTCGATTGGATGGAGTCCAGAACACCTTTCGGTAATATTTTATAGTTAGCTTCGGTCTTGAGTCTCCAGCTATGCCAGCGCCTGGTTGCGCTTAACGTGGTGATAAGAGAGTCTTCCACGTCATCTATATTATTGTGTGAGTAATTGATTAGATTGGCAATTTGGGTCTGACCAATGCGTGTGCTTAAGCGTTTAGAAAGTTGCCATTGTTCCTGTGCATTAGCATATTGAGCATGTTGAAGCTCCAGGTCGTAGGATATATCTTGTGACCAGATATCTGCCCAAAGACCATTGATTCGTAGTTTGCTATCCAGCTCCAGTTTCCCATCCGGGTTCTTATCACTAATGAAGTCTGTATATTTTTCTAAATCAAAGTTGATATTGGTATTAAGCAAGCGGGTCTTGTATGCAAGTGACCATGCGTGGCCGCTTTGCTGGTCAGAGACATATTTCAATTGTCCAAAACCTCCACCAAGCGAAGCGAAAAAGCCCAAGCTTGTATAGAGATGTTCTATCTCGTTGTCTATGGGGGTAAAGCGGCTGAGGGCACCTTGAATGGTGAGATAGTCGTTAAGCCCTGCGTTAAATTCAGACATAAAAAAAGATGAGGACTCGTCAAGCTCCTCTTCCTCAAGGCTAAGCAGGCGCTGGTTTCTATTTAGAGCATAGAGTTGAAAGTCCCACAAACCTTTGGCCAGCATTTGACCTCCGACCGTGATTTTTTTCTGTTCGCTTCGATATTGTCCCTGGGGCCCATAGATACGAATATCAAAGATGTTCTCTCCTAAATATGTAGAAATTTTGTCAAAGCGATATTGGCCATTGCTAGATGTGCTTGTGAAGTCAATTAAAGCGCCATTTCGATAAAGCTCAACTTCCCAGCCCGGCGGTGCATCGCCTTCTAGAAGTAGGTCACTGCTTTGTTCTTGGAGTGCATTGCTGCCGCGCTTTAAGTGGACACCGCTGCCACTAACGGAGCCGGAAAGCAAAGCACTGGAATGACTGTTTACGTCACCAAACTTATATTGATCGATACCCAGAAATAATCGTTGCTCTGGCCCGCTTGCCGCTTTGCTAAAGGTAAGTCTAAGGTCTTGAGCCCCATCTTGGTTAACATAACTGGTTTGTAGAGAGTGTTTCAGAATATCCATGACACCCTGAACAGTAGCCGAACTGTATTGGCTGATATCTGCCTCATACCTGCCCGTCAGATCGTTATATTTCTCAAAGCGCTCTGCACTGTGTGAAAACTCAATATCAAACGAAGGGGAACCAAGCCAGTCGTATTCATTGGGAAGGTAGTCGTGAGCCGTTTGAGCTTTAGCTTGTGGCTTTAGCTTGGCTCTTTTCTGGGCTCGCAGCTTTTGTGTCACGATTGGTAGTGGACTTGAGGACGATAGTTTAAGTTCAAGTTGCGAGACATCCAGCAGTAAGCTGAGGTCGAACCATCGCTCGATGCTTTTTAAATTAATATATAAATCAAAACCATCAAGTGCATACTGAAAATCTTTTGGCCAGGTTTGGCGTTCGCCTTTGAGAAAAACACTTTTCTGATTGATGTCGAGAGAAAAGTTTCGGTCTTCTGAAATAAACCAGCCATCAAGCGACAGCGAATCCAAATTTAGCGTTAGAGGAAAATCCAGAGAATCTATCAACCCTTGTACGGGAATAAATGTATTCTCGGGTGTTTGATAGACGAAAAGAGATTCTTCGAGTAATAGCTGATCGTAACTTAATTGAACGATCAGTATATTATCCTCTGCCAACTCAACAGGTTCTGGAGGGAGCTCTGCAAAAGCATGCTCCCATACAGCTAAGTAAACGAGAAAAATCGAGAGGCCGGCATAGCGTGGCATATTAGGTAAAATCCATCTTACGTTATAAGAGTCTGCCAGGTGTCTAGAATGTTATTGTTTGCTCGATGACATTGCTGCCACCAAACTTTTCGTCCTCAGTAAAGCGTAGAAGATATTCTTTTCCAGTTAATGATGCCGCTTGGCTCAAGCGGACTTTGACTAGTCGTTTTAAAGTTGGAGTATATAAAGCGATACCTCGAATAAAGCCTATGCGGGAGCCAAGTTGCTCACCGTTCTTCTCATATAGTTCCACGTTCCCATAGAGAGAAAAATTTCCTTGGCGATGTAGCGAGAAGTGGAGCTCTTCTACTTGCTCGTTTTGCACGATTGGCTGAATGTCAGAGATGCTTGCAGTGGTCGTAGAAGCGCCTTTTCTGACGATTACGGGGATTGCTAGTTTTAATACTGGCTGAACGGCAAGGTTTAGTTGGATATCTTCATCGTTCTTTGGGGTAGCCGGAGAGTTCGCGTCAGCTTTTTGCGGGATCTGTTTAAGAACCAGGTGAGATAGATATTCCCCTTCTGCCAAACCTTTAGGGCGTCGAGCAGCGATACGAATTGTTTGAGATCCACCGGCAGGAATATCAACTCGGCGAGGGGAGTAACGAATCATATCGCCTGCATAGGGCCCACCTTGTTCCGGGTTTTCTATGTCAACGATACTACCGTCTTCTTTCATATACTTATGCTCAAAGTATATTTGGTATCGTCCTGCTTTATCATCAGTGTTTAGCAAGTCCAGGCTTGCACTTCTTTCTCGGTCTTGTAACACGATGCGCTGAGGGTTCAGCACTAGCCCGGCAGAGACTTGAAATGAGATGAGTAAGGTGAATAGAGTTAATAAGGTGTTCTTGAAAAGCCAAAGGCTAGGTTTGTTTCTCTGTTTCATGTTGGTTCGTATAACGTTTTCGGTCAGTGTTTATTAGATGGTTTATTTTGCTGGCGCAATAATGAAGCAATCGGGCAAACAGTTAAATACCGAAAAGCAAAAAAGGCGCTAAATGCGCCTTTTTTAAACATATAACACTTAATTGTGCTTACTGGTAAGTAACTTCTACTTGATACTCTACAGAGTTAACACCGTTTGACAAAGCCAGAGCACCGTTAGCAACGGTTAGTGTTCCACCTAGAGATAATGCATGGTTAGTTTGTAGAGTTACGCCCGTAAGAGTTGTTGCACCTTCACCGTTATCGAGCATTGCTGGTGCAAAGGACAGTTCAGATGCGCCTGAAGTACCTGCAGTTAAAGCAATATCGACTTGTTGACCGTCGGTTCCAGCCACATTAATCGCGGCCAATGTACCGTTACCAGAGCCGAAGCATGCAGCGCCTGAACGTGCACCGCCTGTAGTGATAGTACAAGTATCTGAGTCGCTAGCTAGAACGTCACCTAGATCCATTTGAGTCGCTTCAGTTAATGAAATTGGCTGAACCAGGTTTAGTGAAGCGTTGAATGTATCTGCAGTAGCGGTACCTGCGATAAGACCAGAGATCATTGTTGCTGCAATTGCTGATTTTTTAAATAATGTTTTCATGGATAGTATTCCCAGTTTTAAAATTGATTCATTTATAAGGCTGCTTCGTTTCGTTGTCTGTTAGCATTGAACAAAGTCAGCATTTGGCGATATTCGCCGTTTGTTAAATATTAAAGTAGCTGGATTTGTGCTTTTGGCGCCAGCCTTACATCCCTTCTATAACGAGAGAGTTAACTCGCTATATGATGTACTGCGTTTTACATTGTTTTGCATTTCAAACGCTTATGATTTCACTGTAGCTAAGTTTTTTAGTTTGCCAGCTTGAATTTCAGCCCTTTTTGTATCGCTTTGTGACAATAGGTTTTGGGAATGTATCTATACGTCTCAATTGTTGTTCTGGTGTTTCTTATAGCAAACTCTTATAAGTGCTTGTGTAACGAAATTCGAAATTTAGGGGGAATTCATACTTAAGAGACTTCTTATAAAAGGTTTTTTAAGTTATTAAAAAATAGGAATAATCGTAATTTTAATTGTGTAGAAATATTTCTGTTTGTAATGAAATATTTCTGTATACTTTGCGCACCGTAAGTATTATGTGATGTGATTGCGGGTTATGGGTGTTCGATTCGTTCTCTGGGTACATTGAAAACTCAGGTTGGTAGAATTGAGAGCGGACTATAAAGGATTAACGTTCTGCTGGTGATATGCCGGTACACATACAGAAAGATATGAAGATAAATAAAACAATACCTGTAGTGGGTGCCCTTATACTTTTGTGCAGTGCCTTATCGTTTAGGGTTCAAGCACAGGTCATAATTGAAGAACTGCAGCAGGCAGAATTACCTTTAGCTTTAATACCTGATGCACGTAAGAAAATAGTCTTAAAGCCAAACGGAAACTTAGCTGCTGCGACCAATGCTGATATTGTCGGCGGTCATGCGGTATCGGGTCACTATAGAATCTCTAGCGATACTGAGCAGTCAATTACGATTGATGTGATGAGTACTGAGGACGATCCTAAGATTGTGCTAAAGAACTTTAAGCTGAAGTATCAGGGCGTCACGTATAAAAAACCTCCCGTTACAGGTTTGCCTTCTCCTGGCAGTGGCGAAGACTTATTTATTGGCTTTACCGTGATATTGAAATCCGGGGCCGGTGAAGGAGAGCGCTTCCTTTCTTACACCATCGATGTAATAGAAGAATAGCTGACTCAGTTTAGGTGATTTGCCCTCTCTATATTATAAGCTCACTGCAATGAGTTTTAAGCCTTTGCTAGGGTCGTTTTCTTTGATCTCTGCACAGCTATCTATGATGGTCATTTCTTTGGTTTCTGGGAAACAGTCGCCCAGTTCATCTTTAAACTGCTGATGTGTAACATGCGGATTGTTGAGACTGACAAGTAAAGTGCCATTCTCGTTCAGGCAATCCTTGCACCAGCCAAGTAGTCGCTTGTAGTCCTGCCAGCCTCGAAAGGCCTTTTTTTGGTAGGGCGGGGGATCGGTAATAATCAAGTCAAAGGGGCCGTAAGAAGAAAATTGTTTGCGTGACTTCAATATATCCCGTTTTACAAAATTCGCTTTACCCTGACTGATTCCGTTGAGATTATGATTACGCTGAGCTGTTCGGAGTGCGCCAGCAGACATATCCATATTAATAACTTTCTTGGCGCCACCTTCTAGGGCAAACAAGGAAAATATGCTGGTATAAGAGAACAGGTTCAACACAGACTTGTCCTGTGCATTTTCTTCAACCCATTGCCAACCTGCACGCATATCCAGGAACACGCCGGTGTTTCGGTTTTTTCCTAGGCTCACATGGCTTTTAAGCTTGTCGCTCAGTTTAGCGGTATGCTCAATCGGGAGTTCACACTCGCTTCGTTGGTAGAGAATAGATGTTTCTAACTCAGGCCAACTGCGTGTTTGTATGATGATCGCTGAAATATACAGATTGTTGTCAAATACTTTTTTGAGACTTGCGGCGATATCATCACTAAGACTTTCTGAAAAGTTTTGCACAAATAAATAGGGCGGGTACCACTCAATATTCAGACTGCTTAGCGCTTCAAAGTATTTACCTCTGCCATGGAAAACGCGAGCCGCTCTATCTTGGTAGCGAGATAGATTGCTAAGTAGTTCTTGTTGAAGAATATCGTTCGTTTGTGCTGACATATAGTGGTTCGTTTTTATCTAGGTTTGAGACTTTGGTGCAAAAAAAGGGGAGTCAAATGACTCCCCTTTCGGTTTAGGCTGCGAATTATGCCACAGACAGACTAGGTTCTGAAGAAACGAACCAATTGTTGCATCTTACTCGCCTGGTCACTCATAGACCTTGACGCAGCGGCAGTTTCTTCAACCAATGCTGCGTTTTGTTGTGTCATCTCATCCATTTGCGAAATGGCCTGGTTGATCTGTCCAATTCCGTTAGATTGTTCTTTGGCAGCAACATTGACGCTTTCTATACGGCGTGCAACTTGCTCTACGGAGTGGACGATGCCATTTAAGGTTTCACCTGTCTGATTGACTAACATTGAGCCTGACTCGACTTTATTGACACTGTCGCGAATAAGGTCTTTGATCTCTTTCGCGGCACTGGCGGAGCGTTGGGACAAGGTTCGAACTTCACCTGCCACCACTGCAAAACCACGTCCGTGTTCACCTGCCCTTGCGGCTTCCACAGCTGCGTTAAGTGCCAATAAGTTAGTTTGGAAAGCTATCTCATCAATGACGCCGATAATGTCATTAATCTTGTTGCTGGATTCAGAAATTTCTTTCATCGCCTCAACCGCCTGATTAACAACTTGTCCGCCTGACTCGGCTTTCACACGAGCATCGTTAGCTTCGTAGTTTGCATCGTCTGAGTTCTTCTCGCTTTCTTTCACCGTACTGGTAATTTCTTCCATGCTGGCAGCGGTTTCTTCCAGAGAGCTGGCCTGGCTTTCTGTTCGGTTGCTTAGGTCGACGCTGCCTTGTGAGATCTCATTAGCGGACTCATTTACAGAGCTTGATATGCCCATGATTTCACTTAGAACAGAACTCAATTTGCTAAGCGTGGCATTAGCATTGTTAGCGATATTCTCAAAATCACCCTGGTAATTAGTAGAGAGTGCCTGACTCAAATTACCTTGAGCCATTTCTTCAAAGAGCTTGCTCATATCAGAAATGAAGGTGTCGGTATTATCGAGTACGTCATTTAGTCCTGTACTCAATTGCTTGAAGAAGCCTTCCTTACCGGCTATAGCGATTCGCTGAGACAAGTCACCAGCTCTTGCAGCGTTTACGATGTTATCAACTTCTTGCTGAATCATGACCTCATTGGTACGGTCGAACCATTCAACGACTGTTCCGATGCGCTCTTTAGCTTCATTCGCAACGGCATTAACGCGCAACTCCATGTGGCGGCCACCGACTTCGATATGAGCCTGGTGTTCGCCGCTCAAGTTATCAAGCACATTGATTTGATGGTTCGGGTTCTTATGGAATTGGTCAATACTCTGGCCCAATAAGTTATCGGTATCGAAGTTGGGTAGGGCTGATTTAATTGCCGCTTCTGCATTTTTGAGTGTTTTGATGACCGCAGGGTTCATATAGACAATGGTACGATCATAATCGGCGACCATCACATTGGCGCTGACATTCTCCAATGCTTCTTTTAAGCGAGCATTCTCGTTTGCTACGCGTAACTCATTCTCACGTTTTATCAATGCTTCAGTGTTATCCTTCCATTCAACAACTGTACCGACACGGTCACCGGACTCGGTCTTAACCGGGTTGACTGATAGCTCCATATGGCGTCGACCAACTTGAATATTGGCTTTGTGTTGAGCGCTTAGATTCTCTAGTAGCTCTTTCTGATGGCTTGGGTTTTTATGGAAGATATCAATTGATTGCCCAAGTAAATTGTTGGCATCAAACTGTGGAAGTACTTGTTGAATATCTTCTTCCGCGATTTTAAGTGTTTCAAGTACGGCATCATTCATATAGACGATGTTTCGCTCGGCGTCTGCAACCATTACGTTAGCACTTACGTTATCAAGAGCTTGTTTCAGGCGTACATTTTCAGCAGCCTCTTGTCTTTCCTGCGCTTGCTTGGCGAGCATCTCTGTTTCGTCTACCCATTCAACAACAGTACCTAAACGGTTGCCGTTCTCGCTTTCAACAGGGTTGGCAACAATTCTGAAGCTGCGGCCACCGACTTTGGCAGTACTTTCATAGCTTTGCGTTAAGCTGGCTAGTAACTGTCTTTGATGAGCCGGATTCTTGTGGAAAACATCAATATTTACACCCATCAAGTTATCGGCAGAGAACTTAGGTAAGTCTTTGCGAAGGTCTGACTCAGCATCCTTAAACATTTTTTCGACCGCATTATTGAGGTAGATGATGTTAAGGTCATTATCTGCCATCATCAGGTTGGTATTGGCAACTTTCAGGGCGCTAGTCACACGGCTGGTTTCTTCTGCTCGGCGCTCGAATTCGCCAATCAATTCTGTTTGCATGCGATCTAGAGCGCTCATTAGGTCGCTGATTTCATCTTGCTGAGAGCTTTGTTCGATATGAACTCTTTCGCCTTTGGCAACGGCATTGGAAACTTCGACAGCGGTATTGAGGCGAGTAGAAAGAGATTTGGAAAATGCCCAAGCGATATAAGCAACGATAGACAGAATAATGGCAGCAATAATGAATACCGATATGGCAAAGGAGCGAATCATATCCCCTGCAAAAGCATGCGCTTCAGCGTAGTCGACTTCTGATAGCAGTGCGAATCGGCTACCTTCAAACTCTAGAGGACCATAAGCAGAGAGAACTTCTTCGCCTCGGTAGTCTGGAAAGATATCAAAGCCACTTTCGCCCCGTAAGGCTTTCTCTACACCGGGAGTACGGATTTCTTGGAAGCCAATGTTGGTGTTTTTAAGATCAATTTGCTTAAGCGTCTTCTCGTTTACGCCACTCTCTTTAAGCGCGCTTAAGAAGTTCTCTTTGTCTTCAACCAAGAAGCGGCTCTTGCTCTGAGCTTTGAATTCTTGAGAAACCAGGTAAGTTTCGCCTGAATAGCCCATACCAGACTTTTCCCATTGTTCGTTATGGGTCATGATTCGGTTCAGCTCATCGATAGGCATTTGAAAAGCCAAAACGGCGATTTTCTCACCTTGTTTATTTACCACAGGGCTTGCCATAAAGGAGGCAGGAGCTTCATAAGATGGCGTATAAGACTGAAAAGAAGTAAAGGCAATGTGGTCAGGGTCACTTGCGTTGGCAGCTTCTTTATAGACTTTAGCTAAGTCACTATTTTTATAAGGCCCGGTAAGTAAAGAGGTGGCGTAATCGAGCTCTTTGAAAACGGAGTAAATAATCTCGCCTGAGTCAATATCGATCAAAAAGATGTCGTAATATTGGAATTCGTTAAGGTGCTTTCTAAACTCCGGGTGATACTCTTTGTGTACCTCATTGTAATCGGAGCTAAAGTCGAGTGAGTCTAAGGCATCTTTTTGACCTAAGGGGTTAGCGTTGTCTGCAATGAAGTGATATTGCATTAAACGGGCTTTATCGCTAATGCTGTTAAGTAAATTGCCGGGAGATAATGAAGAGCCTGGATTGCTCTCGGCATAGGTGGCACCAAATTGCCCGGTGTAATAATCTTCTAACTTGTCAGATATTTCGTTGCTACTGACGGTTTTAGGAAAATCATCATAGCTAGCGATGAAGCCTTCAGCTGAGTCGACGACACTATGGCTTGCAGAGAAAGCTTTAAGCTCATGTTTGATAGTCTGTAGGTAGCTGTGAATAAAGTCCTTCTGGGATTCTCGCTGTGTGATGAGCGCTTTCCGTGCTTCGTTTTCAATAACGCTTTCGGCAATATTAAATCCAACACCTGCTGTAATCAGAGCGGTTAATAGTACCGAAACAACGGACACTGAAAGTGATCCGAGGAGAACTTTTCGAGAGATGGACATGGTTGTTTCCTATTATTGCTATTTTAGTTCGTCGTTACTGACATTTTTAGTGTGGTGAAGACGCAACTACTTGTCAGCCGCAATCTATTTCAGCATAGGCCATTTAAGAAAAAGTGCTTAATATTTAGGAGGGGAAGTTCGGCACTGTATTGGTGCGAAAACTGCGCTGGATTAGTTGCTGGGCGAGAAACGAACCAGACTCGTGGTGAGTGGTTCGTTTCTTGTCGGGAGGGGCGTTTACTGGAAGCTGAATACAGAACCGCTTATAAAATCTGTATTTGTTGTGTCGTCACTTAATGCATAAAGGATATAAAAAATGCTGCCGCTGACGTCTTCAGATAGGGCGTAGCCAAATGCGTTTGTTTCTCCTCCCGATAAAACTTGATCTCCTGTTAGAAGGGATGTGTCAAAAGGTGATTCAGGTAAATGTATTTGAGGGTCTGGATTGCCAGTCATAACAGCAATTAATGGTAGATCGAAGTCGCGATTTGATAGGTTTCGGACAAGTGTTAGTAAAGTGCTGCCAGATTTTAAGACCTCGTTTTCTGCATCATATAATACTTCTGCTTCTGCGTAGCTTACGATGACATTTCTGAAATCATTTGTACTGTATATTGCTGACGAACTATGAATTTGATTGCTCGAAGCCTCAATTGATATCAGACCAATATTCTCAGAGCTTAGGGTAATTTGAGCGACGCCATTACTGGTATAAGCCGTTTCGATATGTGTGGTGCCATTATCAGTGATACTAAAACTCACTTCAGTGTTATCTGGAATTGCTCCGCTAGCCGAGTTAGGGCTTAAAGTCGCGGACACAATAGAGCTATCAATACCGTTGTTTAGAATAACGTTTGGAGTCAGTGACAGTGATATCGCTTTAGTAGCGTTAGGGTCTTCCGAGATTGTGAGGCTCAGAGTGTTAGAGCTTATAAGTTCTCCTGAGCTGTTTAGTAACTGGGCAGATATATCGCTGGTGCCGGCTGACAGAGCTTTTAGCAAACCGCTTTGATTAGAAAAGTAGTCATTCGATGCCGTCTCGATAGATACAACATCATTGTCACTGATTATCCAGCTTACTTCTTGGGTGAGATCTTTGCTGCTGTTATCGGAGTAGTCTGCAATGGCACTCAGTTGCAGTTCATCGTTAACGTTTATCGCGCTAGCAGGGCTGGTAATAGCAATAGAACTTAGTATTGCGTCCGTCACTGTGAAGGTTGCGCTGGACGATAGGCCTTCAAAGCTGGCGCTGACACGTGTACTACCGGGGGCAACGGTACGAATTAGTCCTGGGCTATCTACATTATTGTCGACAGTAATAAGTTGATTGTCTTCGCTTTGCCAGGTGACGAGGTGGGTGATGTCTTTAGTCGATGCATCGGTATATAAGCCACTTGCTTTGACTTGTTCTGTAAACCCAGCCGGAATACTTGTGTTATCGCTCGTCAGTGATATTGATTGAAGTGTCGCACTTGTTACTGTCACTAAACTAATACCACTGATTCCTTCTAGTTCGGCAGAGATCAGGGCTTCGCCTTCTGCATTAGCGCTGATAACCGGAGCGCTAGGGCTTTCTACGCTTGCAACAGTACTAGAGCTTGTGTTCCAGTTGGCCTCTTTACTGATATCAATTTGTTCTCCATCAGAATAGGAGCCTAAAGCAATGGCTTGTATTTGAAGCCCGTTAGCTAGGCTGATATTTCCTGGCTGAACTTCAATTGCGGTTAATACGGCGTCTTGAATGCTTAGACTAGTCGATATACTAATATCATCCAGGGTGGCGGAAATGTTTACGAATCCCAGTTCTAGTCCATTGACTAAACCTTCAGATAGCGCAGCGTTTGAAATAGAGCCTATTGCCGAGTCGCTCGATGTCCAGGTTACCTGTTCGGTGATGTCCTGAACTGAGCCGTCACTGTATGTTCCTTGAGCACTGAAACTTTGGCTTAGCCCCTTTGGTAGGGAGCTGTTAATAGGAAGAATACTTATATTGCTTAGTACTGCATTGCTTACCGTAACCGTACTGGCAGCATTATGGCCATCTAGCTCAGCACTCAGGCTTGAGCTGCCGATATCCAGTCCGCTAACAAGTGATGAGCCCGCTTCAATTGAGATTATTTCAGGAGAGTCAGCGCTCCAATTGACTTGGCTAGTAACATCTTGGTGGCTTTGATCAGTAAAAATGGCGGTGACGTTTACCTCGCTTTGAGTTCCTTTCGCTAGTGTGATCAATGGCGGGGTCAAAACCAGACTGTCGATTTGAGCCGGGCTGATAACAATGTTTTTTAACCCAGTTGTAGAGCCTTTAATAGCGCTGACTTGCACCTCCCCACTTTGAATGGCGGTAATAAGCTCATTATCGATACTGGCAAGGCTGATATCGCTAGTTTGCCATGTTACTTCAGCGGTAATGTTTTGGGTGCTGCCATCGGAATAGGTGCCAGTCGCTGATAAAGCAGTAGTGAGTCCGGCAATTAGAGTGTCGGGTAAATCAATTGAAATAGAATGCAATGTAGCAGGAGAAACCGTTAGCTCCAGACTTGTGTTGATGTCGCCAATACTTGCTGTGACATTGGTATTGCCAGCGCTGACAGCGACTACCAAGCCATTTTCATCGACTGTGGCGATGTTGTTATTGCTCGATTGCCAAGAAGTCTCAGGACTAAGGTCGCTTGTGGTGTTGTTCGTATAAATTCCGGTTGCCGTGAGAGTGTGAGATGAAGCAATTGCCAGTGTCAACGCGGCGGGTGTTATGCTAAGTGAACTCAATGTGTATGCAGTAGACGTACTTGAAGCGTGCTCACCCTCATAACTGGCTGTAATGGTTGCGTCACCAGGTGCTAGTGCGGTAAGTAAGCCTTCGTTGGAGATATGCAAAATGCTCGGATCAGAGGAACTCCAGTTAGCGGCTGAGGTGATAATACTTGTTGTACTATTTGAGTAGTGCGCGTTTGCTACCAGCTGCTGGATGCTGCCGACTTCGATGTCGGAAGGCAAGGTGGTAATGCTAACACTATAAAGAACGACAACCTCCACGTCTTGTTGATCTAGCAAATCATTGTGTTCGATAGAGATCGTTGCACTGCCAGCGGTGTTTACCGATAACAGGCCTGTGGCACTTATGCTGATAGCAGTGTTATTACTAGAGGCCCAGATAACATCGTTACTGATGTCTTCGCTTGATGAATCGGTGTAGGTTCCGTTAGCACTTAATTGCACACTGTCGCCGACCTCAAGATCGTCGGGAATGATGCTCATCGCAATGCTGCTTAAAGCAATTACGTTTATGCTGAAACTGGCTGATTCTCCAGAAAAAGCCGCTGTAATCGTAGTACTACCAGCATTGATTGCCGTAATCAGGCCACTGTCTGACACTGTCAGGATATTCGTGTCACTAGAGCTCCAGCCAGCGTCGCTACTTAAGTCAAAACTTGAGTCGTCGGTGTATAAACCGGTCACACTGGCTTGAAAGGTTTCGCCAGATATCATTGTTGTTGGTGGTGTTGATAATGAGAGACTCTGAAGTGAAGGCGTATTATTGGTCTGTTTTCCTGAGCTGCTACCGCCGCTGCAAGCGCTAAGTAATAGTGATATTAAAAAATATGTCAGTACTTTAGATGCGCTATTTATTGAAAAAACGTTGAACATTGAATAGTGATCCTCTTAATATGCGCGCAGTTTAGAGATTTTTCTACAGGAAGTATGTTCCATTTTGTCAACAGAAAGTGAAATTCTATAAAACAGCTTCATATAACTGTTTTCCTAACCGGCAAAATTTCAACAGAAACCCTATTGAGGTTAAGTATGCAAAGTAACATTAGGTACAAGTCTAGCAGTCGTAGAGCTTTGCTCTCGATATTTTTGCTATGCCTTTCAATGAATGTAATGGCTGAACGGGAAGAGAGCGGTGCGGGAGCCAGTTTACAGTTAGTAGCGACCTTCAGTGTTTTGGCTGATATGGCTAAGGCGGTGGGAGGAGATCATGTATCCGTATCTACCTTGGTAGACTGGGGGGAAGATGCACATGTTTACCGCCCTTCACCTCAAAATGTTAAGCATTTATCTAAAGCTGACTTGTTGTTAATGAATGGCTTGGGCTTTGAAGGGTGGTTAGCGCGCTTGGTTGCCGCAGCAGATTTTAATGGCCTGACTGTGATAGCGACAGAAAATGTTCGTTTGATCAGAGAGCGAAAGGATTTGCGTCGACATAGTCATGGTCATCATGGCGAAGAAGAGCATAAGCATAGTAGCGCTTCTCTTGATGAAAATGATGATATTTCCAAGATGGTTGGAAGGGTTGACCCGCATGCCTGGCATAGCTTGCAGGCTGCAAAAGTATATATTCGCAATATCACCAATGCCTTAGCGAAGGTTGACCCTCCGCATGCCGGAGAATATGAAACGAATGCACAGGCATATATTGAAGAATTAGACTTGCTTAACCAAGCTTACGAGAAGAAGTTTTTGGCTCTGCCTGCGTCTCAACGACAAATGGTTGTTCCTCACAATGCCTTTGCTTATTTGGCTCGAGATTATGGTTTGAAAATGCGGAGCTTGCAAGGCATCAGTACGGGAGGAGAGGCTTCTGCAGCACAAATTGCACAAGTAGTTCGTCAGGTTCGGAGCTCTGGCGTCAAGGCGATTTTCGAGGAAAATGTCGCTGACAATCGCCTTATCAAAGTTGTGCAAATGGAAACGGGAGTCAATTTTGGAGGTGAACTGATCTCGGGCGCCTTATCTCATGAGCTAGCGCCAAGCTATCTCGATATGATGCAGTACAATCTAGCGAAAATTTATCAAGCCTTGAAGTAAGCTGGGCTGAGTTATAAGTCCAGTTCTGGAACACTTTGGTCGACGGTACAATGGACAATCCCATCTTTTAGTGTGGCACTGATTTTGTCTCCCGCCTTGAAGTCGCTGCACTGGGTTTGAACTTTCTGTTTATCGGACTTTAATATGGCATAGCCGCGCCCTAAGGTTGCAAGAGGGCTTGCCGTGTGCAGTGTCTGGGCTAGAATCGCCAGTCTGTGTTGCTGTTGTTCCAGGTTTGCATGCTGCGCTTGTACTAGTTTGTCGTAAGCGTTGTTTAGTGTTGCTGCGCTTTGTTCAAGCTTCGCTTGAGGGTTATATCTGAGTAAGCGGTGCTGAAGTATATTCAGACTTCCAGATTTATTTTCAATAGTGTTTGATAGTGCCCGTTTAATGCGCTCTTGAAGTTCTTCAAGGCGTAAACCCTTTTCTTGAAGGGCATCGCCAGGATGTCTTAGTCGTTTTTGTAAGGCATCGATGCTTTGGCTGAGTTGTTTGAATCGATTGTTGATCACAAACTCCAGGCGCCGTTGTTGTTGATCCAGGTTTTGCATTAATTCGTATTGGTCGGGCGTAATGTGTTCTGCGGCTGCTGATGGCGTTGGTGCCCGGTAGTCTGCTACCAGGTCGGCAATCGTAAAGTCTACTTCATGACCAACGGCGCTAATGATAGGTAGTTCGCTGTCAAAAATAGCACGTGCGACGACTTCTTCATTAAAACTCCATAAATCCTCTAGAGACCCGCCTCCTCGCCCAACAATTAATACATCTGCAAGGTTGTGGCTGTTGCAGTAAGCGATAGCGTCGGCAATTTGTTGTGCTGAGCCTTCCCCTTGAACCTGAACGGGTAGCAAAATGATCTCTAGTGCAGGGAAGCGACGCTGCGTCACTGAAATGATGTCATGAATGACGGCACCGCTTTGAGAGGTTATCACGGCTGCTTTTTTGGGGATTTGTGGTATAGATTTTTTATGCTGCTGGTCAAACAGTCCTTCGCCAGCCAGTTTAAGCTTTAGTGCTTCAAAAGCGGCTTGTAGTTGCCCAATACCCGCCGGTTCCATGCCTTCAACGATAAGTTGGTAATCGCCGCGACCTTCGTACAAGCTCACTTTGGCTCGAACAATTATCTGGTCACCTTCCTTGGGGATAAACTTTAAGCGTTGGTTATAGCCTTTAAACATGGCGCAGCGGATTTGGGCCTTGTCGTCTTTTAGCGTGAAATACCAATGGCCGGAGCGCGGTCTTGAGAGCCCGGTAATCTCTCCGCTTACCCAGGTTTGAGCGTAGCTGACTTCAAGCATTCGTTTAACTTGACGGTTAAGTTCGCTGACACTCAGTGCCTTGGGTTTAGCAGGTGTATGCTCAGGAATACTGGGGTCGGAAGGGAAGTCTGCGTAAGTCATTGCGATGTCATATTTGGGTGATAAGTTGAGGCGAGTTTAAAATGCTTTGGCGGTATTTACAATTATGCTTGTAAGGAGAGCCCCTCAAGCATTATAATTCCGCGTTTTATCTGGACATAAAGGTTGGCCCATATGTTGCGGATCGCACATGACGCACTGACGTTTGATGACGTTCTCTTGATTCCTGGTTATTCCGAAGTTCTTCCTAACGAAGTTTCTCTTAAAACTCGCCTGACGAAAGGCATCACCTTGAATGTTCCTCTGGTATCTGCCGCGATGGATACGGTGACTGAAGCTCCTTTGGCAATTGCCATGGCGCAGGAAGGTGGCATTGGTATCATTCACAAAAACATGACCGCTGAGCAGCAGGCGGCAACCGTTCGTGCTGTTAAGAAATTTGAAAGTGGTGTAGTGAAAGACCCTATTACCGTTGCTTCAAATATGACGGTACGAGAAGTGTTAGAGCTGACGGCAGCTAACAAAATTTCAGGTTTACCGGTTGTTGACGGTAAAGACTTGGTCGGTATTGTCACTGGCCGTGACATCCGCTTTGAAGGCAGTTTGGATACTAAAGTCTCAAGTATCATGACACCTAAAGATAAGCTGGTGACCGTAAAAGAAGGCGCTACTTCAGACGAAATTCGCGAGTTGCTGCATAAGCACAGAATCGAAAAAGTATTAGTGGTTAACGATAGTTTCGAACTAACCGGCCTTGTAACGGTTAAAGATATCCAAAAGTCGCAAGACTATCCAAATGCTTGTAAAGATGAAGCAGGACAGCTCAGAGTTGGTGCTGCTGTGGGTACGGGTGCTGGCACTGAAGAGCGCGTTGATGCATTGGTGCAGGCAGGTGTTGACGTGATTGTTGTCGATACGGCACACGGACACTCTAAAGGCGTTATTGACCGTGTTCGCTGGGTAAAAGAAAACTACCCGCAGGTGCAAGTGGTTGGTGGTAACATCGCAACAGCTGAAGCGGCGATAGCATTGGCTGAAGCAGGTGCAGATGCGGTTAAAGTCGGAATTGGCCCGGGCTCAATTTGTACGACACGAATTGTGGCTGGTATTGGTGTTCCTCAGGTTTCTGCGGTGGCTAATGTTAGTGCAGCTTTGAAAGAGCTTGATGTGCCTGTTATCGCTGATGGTGGTATCCGTTTCTCTGGTGATATTGCAAAAGCGATTGTAGCTGGCGCAAACAGTATTATGATCGGTAGTTTGCTAGCCGGTACTGATGAAGCCCCTGGTGAAATCGAATTATTCCAAGGTCGAAGCTATAAGGCTTATCGGGGAATGGGTTCTTTAGGAGCAATGGGCCAGTCTCAAGGCTCTAGTGATCGCTACTTCCAGGACATTAAATCTGGCGTCGACAAGTTAGTACCTGAAGGTATTGAAGGTCGTGTAGCGTGTAAGGGGCCGATGACTGCAATCATTCACCAGTTAATGGGTGGGCTTCGTTCTAGCATGGGCTACACAGGTAGTGGCGATATTGAAACGATGCGCACGGTACCGCAGTTTACCAAGATTACCGCAGCGGGCATGAAAGAAAGCCACGTTCACGATGTGACCATCACCAAGGAAGCACCTAACTATCGTGTTGGCTAGGCTTTAAGTACTTTTTAAGTTTTATTTATATTATGCGGGGCATCTTCTAGTAGAGCCCCGTTTTGTCTTTCTAAGAGGTTGATTTAATCCCATGACAGACCGTCAAGATATTCACGCACAGCGTATTCTAATTTTAGATTTTGGTTCACAGTACACTCAGTTAATCGCACGTCGAGTGCGTGAACTGGGCGTTTTCTCAGAGATTCGTGCCTGGGATATGGACGAAGCCGAGATCCGTGAATACAAGCCGACGGGTATTGTCTTAGCGGGGGGGCCTGAGTCTGTGCCTGAGCCTGGTTCTCCACGTGCACCAGAAGTTGTTTATAGCTTGGGTGTGCCGGTTTTAGGGATCTGTTATGGCATGCAGACTATGGCCGAACAATTAGGCGGCAAGGTTGAAAGCTCTGATGTACGAGAGTTTGGTTATGCCCAGATTAAATCTGAAGGTGATAGTGCTTTGTTCAAAGATATTGCAGATCACATTGAAGGTGCAAACCGCTTATTAGATGTATGGATGAGCCACGGTGATAAAGTTACTGCGATGCCTGAAGGTTTTGAGTTGATGGCCTCAACTGAATCTTGCCCT
Organism: Oleiphilus sp. HI0086; assembly: GCF_001635225.1. Classification (NCBI taxonomy): domain Bacteria; kingdom Pseudomonadati; phylum Pseudomonadota; class Gammaproteobacteria; order Oceanospirillales; family Oleiphilaceae; genus Oleiphilus; species Oleiphilus sp. HI0086. The sequence continues at coordinate 17,516 of NZ_LWFZ01001093.1, read as the reverse complement.
ATTGCTGGTATGTACTGTGCAGAGAAGAATTTCTTTGGTATCCAGTTCCACCCTGAAGTAACGCATACCCTGCAGGGTGAGCGTATTTTAAGTCACTTTGTAAAAGATATTTGTGGTTGTGAATCACTTTGGACGCCAGCAAAGATTATTGAAGATCAGATTGAACGAGTTCGTGCCCAAGTGGGTGATAAGAAGGTCTTGCTAGGTCTATCTGGAGGTGTTGATTCTTCAGTGGTTGCGGCGCTATTGCATAAAGCCATTGGTGATCAGTTAACCTGTGTTTTTGTCGATAACGGCTTGTTACGTAAGAACGAAGGCGACATGGTGATGGAGATGTTCGCCGAAAACATGGGCGTCAAAGTCATTCGTGCTGATGCTGAAGACTTATTCTTGGGTAAGTTAGAAGGTGTTTCTGATCCCGAGAAAAAGCGAAAAATCATTGGTAATACCTTTATTGAAGTCTTCGATGAAGAAGCAACCAAGATTCAAGACGTTGACTTCTTGGCCCAGGGTACTATTTACCCGGATGTCATCGAATCTGCTGCAGCGAAAACGGGTAAGGCGCATGTTATTAAGTCTCACCACAACGTAGGTGGCTTACCAGACGATATGAAGATGGACTTAGTTGAACCTTTACGCGAGCTATTCAAAGACGAAGTTCGTAAGATGGGCTTAGAGCTAGGTCTGCCTTACGACATGGTGTATCGCCACCCCTTCCCAGGGCCTGGCCTAGGTGTTCGTATTTTGGGGGAAGTGAAGAAAGAATATGCAGAAGTTTTGCGCGAAGCCGACGCTATCTTCCTGGAAGAACTTCATAAGGCAGACTGGTATCACAAAACATCACAGGCATTTGTTGTCTTCTTGCCGGTTAAGTCGGTGGGTGTTGTAGGGGATGGTCGTCGTTATGAATGGGTTGTTTCGTTACGTGCCGTTGAAACAATTGACTTCATGACCGCTCGTTGGGCGCACTTGCCTTATGAATTACTAGAGACGGTATCGAATCGAATTATTAACGAGATCGAGCATATTTCGCGTGTCGCATACGATGTCAGCTCTAAGCCGCCAGCGACGATTGAGTGGGAATAATTAGTAAGAAATGACGAAAGATAAGGTCGCATCAAAAAACTCTGGTAAGGAGCAACGCATAATTGATGAGCGTTGGATGCGACGCGCCTTGAACCTTGCAGAAAAAGCGGGCGCTGAAGGTGAAGTGCCAGTTGGAGCTGTCTTGGTTAGAGGTGAAGAGGTTTTAGGTGAGGCCTGGAACCGCCCCATCGCTAGCTGTGACCCGAGTGCCCACGCTGAAGTGAGAGCTATTCGGGCAGCAGCAGAACACGAAAGAAATTATCGCCTGCCTGGTACGACACTTTATGTCACCATAGAGCCTTGCACGATGTGTATTGGAATGCTGGTTCATGCTCGAATTGATCGTTTGGTGTTTGGCGCTCGTGAGCCTAAAGCGGGTGCGGTAGTGAGTCAGAATAACTTATTGAGTCACCCTTCCATGAATACCGAAATAGTCTATGCTGAAGGAATATTGGCGGAACAATGTAGTCAGATAATACGGGACTTCTTCGCGTTTCGCCGCCAACAGAAAAAACAGATCCGGCAGAATGCTTCACAATAATATTTTTTTCATATCAATCTTTTATAATAATCAAGCTAGGCTGTTGGATAGATAAATTCAGAAACAAAGGAAAGTAGAAAGAATGAAAGTACTTGTAACGGGTGGTGCGGGCTATATTGGTAGCCATGTTGTAAAACAGTTGGGTGAATCAGGCCATGACATAGTGGTTTACGATAACTTATCGACCGGCTATGAGTGGGCGGTGACCTATGGTGAGCTTGTTGTTGGTGATATTGCTGATGTTGAAAAACTTGATCAGGTTTTTGCCAAGCACAAGTTTGAAGCAGTCTTACATTTTGCCGCGAACATTGTGGTGCCCGAGTCAGTCGTAAATCCACTTAAGTACTACAGTAACAATACTCGTAATACCCTGAATTTACTGACTATTATTGAAAAGTATAAAACGCCTTACATGGTATTTTCGTCAACGGCGGCTGTTTATGGTATGCCGGAAGAGAAAGTAATTAGCGAAGATATGCCACTAGCGCCAATCAACCCTTACGGCGCATCGAAAATGATGAGCGAGCAAATGATTCGTGACCTGTCGGCAGCCAGCGATTTGAATCATGTGATTTTGCGTTACTTTAACGTTGCCGGTGCTGACATTACCAGCCGTTTGGGGCAGGCAACCCCCGAAGCGACTCATCTGATCAAGGTCGCTTGTGAATGTGTAACAGGTGAGCGCGATGGTATGGTGATCTTTGGTACGGATTATGAAACACGTGATGGTACCTGTATCCGCGATTACATCCATGTTGATGATTTGGCTAAAGCGCATGTTATGGCGCTCGATTACATGGCGAAAGGCGGTGAATCGCAAATCCTAAACTGTGGTTATGGCCGTGGCTTTACGGTCAGTGAAGTAATCGATACGGTTAAGGAAAAGTCAGGGCAAGACTTTCCGGTTGAAAATGTCGACCGCAGAGCAGGTGATCCTGATGCGCTGATGGCAAATAATGCCAAAATCAAAGCAGTACTAGGCTGGGAGCCAGATCATGATGACTTAGGTGTGATCGTTAAGTCTGCTTTGGATTGGGAAGCTAAGTGGCAGAAACAAAAAGCTGAGAGTGCAGGCGCTTAATGGCAGACTTCAAACTCGACTCACGCCTGGAAAACGATACGATTCACATAGCGTCTTGGCCATTGTGCGAAGTCTTATTGATGAATGATGTTCAGTATCCATGGCTTATTCTTGTTCCTCGCGTGGGTGATGCAACGGAGTTGTATCACTTAAGTGATGAGCAACGTCAGCAGTTAGATCTTGAGTCGATGTATCTTGGGCAAAACCTAATGCAGCTATTCTCGGGTGATAAGCTTAATATTGCCGCCTTGGGGAACGTTGTAAAACAGCTACATATTCATCATGTTGTGCGTTTTGAAGGTGACCCGACATGGCCAGCGCCAATTTGGGGTAAATTGCCTGCTCAGTCTTATAGCACAGATGAACGCCAGGCTACCTTGCTCAAGCTTAAGCGTATTATTGATAAAGACTGGTCTAACTAGTTATTGTCAATGAAGTACGACAGTTCAGCCGTTTCCAAATACCTGGATACCTATGCAGAGCCTGATATCCAAGCTCTGCAACGCTCCCTGGAAAGACCTTTCGACGCTGTGCTGGTTATTCCTGTTTATGATGAGCCCATCACTCAACTCTTAAAGATTATCGATAAAGTTAGCGCTCATTCGGCTGTTTTGATTTTCGTTTTCAATGCACCGGATGTTGATGAGCCTGAAGTTGCTGCTGCGCAGCAGCGAACACGAGAGGCGCTTGAAAGTCTGGTAAAGCAAACGCAGGCTAGGCAAGAGTCTGAGCTATTTCGAGCTAATATTTCCTCCACGCTGACCCTATATTGTATGAGCTATTGTCACGCGGAGCGCCTGTTGTCACCAAAGCAGGGAGTTGGGCTTGCCAGAAAACTCGGTATGGATCTCGGCCTAAAGCTCGTGCAGCAACAATATTTGAGTACCGGGAAACTAGCCGATTGGCTGCATTCAAGTGATGCGGATGTGAGTTTACCTGAGAGCTATTTTAATATCTCAGTGGATGACTCAAGCGCTGCCGCTGCGATTTACCCCTTCAAACATATTGCTGAGCTCGGGTATGAAACAGCGATGAGCTTGTATGATCACTCCTTGCGTTATTATGTTGATCAACTCCAGCAGGCTGGTTCACCTTATGCCTTCCACACAATCGGGTCATTGATAGCTGTTAGCCCTATCGCTTATGCGCTGGTGAGGGGGTTCCCGAAACGTTCAGCAGGTGAAGACTTCTATTTATTGAATAAGCTCGCGAAAGTTGGGCGTATTCATTCCTTGGAAGCTCCCACGATAGAAATTTCCGGGCGTCCTAGTCACCGTGTTCCCTTTGGCACCGGACCTGCGCTGCTAAAAATTAGCCGCATGGAAAAACCTGACAAGGTTTATACTTTCTATCATCCACAGTGCTTCAAACTGTTAAAAAAACTTCTAAGTATCATTTCAAATTCAGGACAGTCCTTCTCGTCTGCTGAGCTTCTGTTTGAAGCGATTAAAGATACAATGAGTGATGTCGATAGTGCAGCAGTGATTCAAGCGCTCTGTAATTTGAAGATAGAGAAGCAATTTAAACATCTTTCCCAAAAACGTGATTCGATAAGCTTTCAACGCGCTTTTCATATCTGGTTTGATGCTTTCGTCACGCTGCGCTTTATTCACGAAGTGCGTGACAGTCACTACCCGAATGTTAGTTTTAATGAGCTGCCTGAATTATCAAGCGAGATAGACCGGTAAGAGAGTTTTGATGACAGATACCTTAAGCAGAAGTGGAAAGCAGAGTGTGATTTCAGGTTTGATTCCCTGGGAATACCAAACCGGTTCAGGCATGACTTTAAGAGGCCATTACACCGAGCCTAGCGGTAAGCCTATGATCCACTTTATTCATGGTAATGGCTTCTGTGGCCTGACTTTTGAAAATCTTTTATCGCACTTTCAAGCTGATTATGACTTGTTTATCAGTGATGGTCAGGGGCATGGCGACAGTGATGCTGGTGGAAAATACCCAGGTTGGAATCGAAGTGCCAAGTATTTTGCAGAGGTATGGTCGAATTTTGAAGGTATGTGGGGCAAGGTGCCACGCATCGCGATGGGGCATAGCTATGGTGCCATCATGTCGACACTGATTATGTCTAGGCAGCCGAAATTATTCGATATGGGAATCCTAATGGACCCTGTCTATATGCCTCCAGTGATGGCGCGAACCGCGACAAGCCTAAAGACGCTTGGTTTGTCAAAGCGGATGCCCCTCGTTCGACAAGCCAAGGCTCGAACAGAGTCTTGGGAAAACTTCCAGGCCGTTTGGGATTACTTATACCAACGAGGTACTTTTAAGGGCTGGAAAGATGAGTGTCTTAAGTCTTATATTGACCATGCATTGATTGAAAGTGACGATGGCTCAATGCGCTTGAAATGCCCGCCTCGTATTGAAGCATCTATCTTCTCTGCTTATGCTAAGGGACTATGGCCAGCGATTCGCCGCATTGAAGCACCGATGACCATGCTCTATGGTGATCGGACTTACCCCTTTGTGAAACGCTCTAAAGCAAAAGTTCACGAAGCAAATTTGAATTACGATTTTATTGAAATGCCGGGTGGGCACTGTTTTATGCAAGAACAGCCTGAGCGCACGGCGCAAGAGATCAAACAAAAACTACGATTTAGTTTGTAGGTTTATGATGCGTTTAAGAGATCTAAAAGGCTTGGGTCCAAAAAGCGAAGCGGACTTGCTTGCTGTTGGCGTCTGTTCTGTAGAAGAGTTAAATCGGATTGGTCCCATTGAAGCATTTCTCAAGCTTAAAGCCTCGAATGATAAAGTCAGCCTAAATTTTCTGTACGCTTTAGTTGGTGCTGTTAAAGGTGAACATTGGCTAGACGTGGCCCGGCGAGAGAAGTCTTATTTGCTTAGCGAGTTAGATGGTTGCCAAGAGCTGGAGAGGATGTTTTCTCAAGATACTACGACTTAAGCAAGTTAGAGCCTTATGGTTATTCATTAAAAAGCATTTGTTAAAGAAGAAAGAAGTGAACTTCTTGAGCTACGTTAAAGTCTGCATTTAAGACTCTGACAACTCTAATAGGGTGCGCCATGCGCACCTCTGAACTCCGTGGCTCAAACAAACATAAATAGGGGTGGCCAAACCAATTCCCCCAGGCCTGTAGGCAGAGCCTTCCACGGCTCGCATGAGGGCTAGCACGAGGTTGATCAAGCGAGAGGTGGATCCTATGCCTACGGAGGAGACGATCAAACTCCGCTGGTGCGCACGGCGCACTCTATTGATATAGAAACGTCAGCTTTTGGCACTACTTTGTCACACATAACCATCAAAGCAATAAATCGCAGCCAATAAAAAACCCGACTAAAGAGTCGGGTCAAAGAAAATCATGAAATCTGTTTCCGAAACCGTGGGCCTGAATCGCTGTTCCGTACTTCGATGATGTAATCATATGACAGGTGATGCCTTGGGTCTGTAGCAAAAGTTTTGCGATGTGTAACATTTGATTAACAAGATCTTTTTTGAGTTGTGAACTGTTACCTAGCAAATTCTCGGTAATTGGTCAGCGTAACGCCACTCAATCAGGCGTTTACCGCCAAAGTTTGTAGTGAGTTGAATCAGCTCGTTTTCATCTTTGATTAGTTCGCCAATGATTTCAGCATCTCGACCTTTAGGGTGTTGTTTCATCACTTGCAGCAGTTGTTTCGTCTGCTCAGCTGGGCAGATTGCAACAAGTTTACCTTCGTTGGCAATATGCAGTGGATCTAAGCCTAGTAGTTCAGCCGTTGCGGCGACTTCAGGTTTAATAGGAATGTTTGCCTCTTCCAGGCTAATACCTAAAGCTCTGCCTTGGCATAGTTCGTGTAAAACCGCAGCGAGTCCACCTCGGGTTGGGTCGCGCATACAGCGAATAGCGGGGGCAGCTTCCAGCATGCTTTCAACCAGATCATTCAGCGCTTGTGAATCAGACTTTAGAGCGGATGAAAAGTTCATACCTTGCCTTTGAGACATAATGCAGGTGCCGTGATCTCCCAGGGTTCCGCTGATAATGACTTTGTCACCAGCCTTTATATTCACAGGTGATAAGTTGATGTCTTCAGGCAATGCGCCTATTCCTGTGGTGTTGATGTAAACACCGTCACCATGGCCTTGCTCTACCACTTTCGTATCACCGGTAACGATTTTAACCCCAGCCTCTTGGGCTGCCTCAGCCATAGAGTCGACAATGCGTTTTAGTTCAGAAAGCGGGAAGCCTTCTTCTAGAATAAAGCCAACACTTAGGTAGAGGGGCTGGGCACCTGACATGCAGACGTCATTGACTGTGCCGTGCACCGCTAAACTACCGATATTCCCGCCAGGGAAAAATAAAGGGGAGATGACATGGCTGTCGGTGGCCATGGTAATGCGAGACTGTGGTAGTGAAAGTGTTGCTTGATCAGACTTTTCTTGTAGGTAGCTATTATCGAAAGCTGGCAAAAAGAGTTCATCAATTAATGTGGCTGACGCTCGGCCACCACTTCCATGAGCCATCTCGATGAACCCATCCTTGAAATCCAGTGTGCTTGAGGTTTTGTTAGTCATTGGCGGGGCTCTGTCTACTGGGTGTTGGGTTGATAGCGATAGTAAGCTGCGCACGCGCCTTCAGATGATACCATGCATGAGCCAAGCGGGTTTTCAGGGGTGCAGGGCTTGTTAAATAGTTTGCATTCGTAGGGTTTTTTTTGCCCCGTCAAAACGGCAGGGCATTCACAGGCTTTGTTGTCAGATGCGATGTCATTGCCGTTTTTTGCGAACGTATCCTTATAGATATACTCGGCATCAAATTGTTGATATTCCTCTCGCAGCTTTAAAGCGCTGTCAGGCATTTCTCCGAGGCCTCGCCATTCGAAACTCTGTCGAAGGTCTAGGTACTTCTTGGTCAGTGCCTGTGCTTTCTGGTTTCCCTCAAAGCTTACTGCGCGCGTATATTGGTTTTCAACCTGGCAGGTGTTTCGGTTAATTTGGCGAACAAGCATTAAAATAGACTGAAGGATGTCCAAGGGTTCAAAGCCGGAAATGGTAATGGCTGTCTGGTAATGTTTGGCAAGTTCAAGATAAGGGCGTTCACCAGTGATAACGCTTACGTGGCCTGGGCCAATTAAACCATCAAGTACTCTAGTTCCAGCTTGTTTAGCTGGCTCTAGAATACCGGTGATTGCCGGAGGTGTCAGTACGTGGTTGCAGTAGATAAATAGGTTTTTAATATTGGCTTTGACAGCGGCGTCGAGCATAGCAACTGTAGGAGGCGTTGTCGTTTCGAAGCCAACAGCAAAGAATACGATATCCTTGCCAGGGTTATCTTGAGCCAGTGTTAGTGCTTCGAGCGGCGAGTAGAGCATGCGCACATCAGCTCCTTGGGCGCGTGCTTTTAACAAGCTCATTGTTTTGCTGCCGGGTACGCGCAACATATCACCATAAGAGCAGAGAATCGTATTTGGCTGCAGTGCGAGCGAGATAGCATTATCGATCGCGCTAATGGGCAGGACACAAACAGGGCAGCCGGGCCCATGGAGCAAGTCGATATTTTCAGGAAGTAAGTCAGGGATACCATAGCGAAAAATGGTATGCGTGTGACCACCACAAAATTCCATCAAGCGATAGCGTTTATCACTCTGTACTTCATTGGCAATGTTTTGGCAGAGCTTCTTGGCGAGTGAGCCTTGTCGAAACTCGCTGATATACTTTAGCTCTGGTGAGGCTTTTGTTTTAGCGCTCATCAGCCTCTCCTTGTGCAAAGAGCGCTAGTGTTCGTTTGGCCTCTTCTTCATCCAGCTTATTGAGAGCATAACCAACATGTAAAATAACATAATCGCCGACATGGACATCTTCGACTAGTGCCGTCGAAATCTTGGTCTTCACACCGCTTAGCTCAACGATCGCTTGTTCATCATCGAGAAGTGTTTCAATTTTTACCGGAAGTGCAAGGCACATGGTGCTGAGAGTCCTTAGTTATTTTACCAATGGCTCAAGTAAGCTTGACCCAGAGCGATGCCACCGTCGTTGGCGGGCAGCTTGATAGGGAAATATACCTTAAATCCCTGTGAAGTTAAGTGTTCGTTAAGCGATTCTCTGAGAAGCCGATTTTGGAAGCAACCTCCTGAGCAATAGACCGCTTTAGTCTGGCGCTGTTTGCTTGATTTCTCTAACCAACGAACGAGACCATCGACTAACTCGCGATGGAACAAGTATGCAGCCTGAGGTTTATTCTCCATAGCGCTTAAATAAGGAAGAAGCGGGCTAAGTAAGAGTTGGTTTTTCTCATCGATTTTGACAAGAGATTGAACGTGGTCCCTGGAGGCTGATCGAGCCAAAGACTCCAACTCTGCAGCGGCTTGCCCTTCATAAGTACACTCTTGGCGAACGCCGATTATTGAGGCGGCTGCATCGAACCACCTGCCTGCACTGCTCGTAAAATGGTGCGTTCCATTCAGAATGAAATGACTAGTGAGCTCATTCTTGAGGCTATCTGCGTAAGCTTCGAATGCCTGTTCCCTACTTGTTTTTGCCAATAGATTTGCACCAGTTCGCCAGATTTCCCGTGTGGCGATATCGCCACCAGGAATCGCTATTTTCTCAAGGTGTCCGATACGTTCTATCTGCTTCGAGTCTACATAGAATAGCTCACCACCCCAGGCTTGATTATCGTCTCCCAGGCCATTTCCATCGAGTATTAAAGCAAGCGCGGGTAGTTTTGCTTGGCCTGTTTGTTCTGCGAGTAAGGATGTCAGGTGAGCGTGATGGTGTTGAACTTTTATTAGGGGCGAGTTGCTTTTCTGCGAGTTCTTTTCAGCGAAGTGAGTACTTACATAATCTGGGTGAAGGTCTGCGCAGTATTGATCAATCCTATTGCCAAAAAGGTGTTGATAATGCGCGATGTTAGTCTGGAAACGCAGGTAGTTTTCTGGCTTGTCTAACTCGCCATGATAGGGCGATATATAGGCTTTATAGCCTTGAGTTAAGCAAAAGGTATTCTTTAAATGGGCCCCGCACGCAAGAGTGTGTGCTTGCCGATCTGCCAAAGCTATCGAGGCGGGAACTAGCCCACGAGAGCGTCTGATTAGTGCTTTGGGCTCACCTGCTTGGATTACTGAATCATCTGAAGGCGCGACAATATCCCGGTTGTTTAGCAAAGCGTAGTCAGCTAAGGAGGCAAGTCGCTCGATACACTTGTCGTTGTCATAAACTATGGGTTCATCAGGAAGGTTGGCGCTGGTCACGAGTAGTTGATAGTTTTGTGCTTCTTCAAGCCAATTTATTCCTTTTGGCCTGCCAAGCAGGGCATGAAAAATTAGATAATGAAGCGGGGTATAAGGCAACATGCAGCCCAAGTCACTTAGGTTCGGTGCGAGCCAATCTTCCTCTTCTTGCTTAGAGTCAGGCTTTAAACTTCTTTTCTTAGGCAGAAGTACAATCGGTGCGTGAGAAGAATTCAGCTCGTGAAGGCTTGCTCTGTCTAGCTCGACTATGGGCTCAAGTGAAGGCGTATTCAAGGCCATGAGGGCAAAGGGTTTATCAGGGCGTTGCTTAACTTTTCTTAGCCGCTTAATACTCTCAGAATTTTTGGCATCGCAAATTAAGTGGAAACCACCGATGCTTTTTATAGCAATAATAGCGCCTTGCTTTAATTGTTCGGCGCAAAAATCGATTAGTGCCTGATTCTGTTCTAGAGGCAAACGAATACCTTTCTTATCGACTAGCGCTAATTGTGGTCCACAGTCATTGCAGGCATTGGTTTGCGAGTGGAAGCGTTTGGCATTTGAGGGAGTGGAATATTCGTGCTGACAGGTACTACACATGTCGAACTTTGCCATACTGGTGTTGTCTCGGTCGTAGGGCAGATCGGCAATAATGCTGTAGCGTGGTCCACATTGAGTGCAGCTTATAAAAGGGTGAAGGTAACGACGGTTATTTGTGTCAAATAGTTCATCTAGACAAGAGGAACACAGTGCCAGGTCAGGGGATACTTCTGGTGCATTTGTCGATAATGATAGGCTATTGGAATCAGTTTCTGACTCTATGATTGAAAAGCTAGTGGCTGAGATTTGAGGGCTAATACGCTCAAGCTCAATACTCTCCACCTGAGCCGCAGAGGGCTTTGTTGCTAGAAGCTGATTACGGAATTCATCAAGGTGGGCTTGTTCCCCGGTTAATACAATTTCAAGGCCCGAGGAGGAATTTCGGACTGAGCCCGTCAGTGAAAGCGAGTGAGCGAGCCGATAAACAAAAGGCCGAAAGCCAAGGCCTTGTACTCGCCCGCTTACTTTCAGGCGAATACTTGCCGAGTCACTATCTTGTTGGTGCATGTTGATTGAGCCAGCTTAACCACTCTTCCATCCCGTCGCCTGTTTTGGCGGATAGAACGATAAACTTAATATCCGGGTTGATACGACGCGCATATTCGATGCTTTTATCGACATCAAAATCGACATAAGGAAGGAGGTCAGACTTATTGATTAGCATAAGTGAAGAAGCTTTAAACATGTCAGGGTATTTAAGCGGTTTATCTTCGCCTTCCGTGACCGATAAGACCACGACCTTGCTATGTTCTCCTAAGTCGAAAGCAGCGGGGCAAACGAGGTTGCCGACGTTTTCGATAAAAAGAATATCGTGCTCTGCCAGCTCAAGCTTTTTCATGGCATGTCCAACCGCATGAGCATCGAGGTGGCAGCCTTTTCCAGTATTGATTTGAATTGCCTTGGCACCGCTGTCGATGATTCTCTGCGCGTCATTATCTGTTTGCTGGTCGCCTTCAATAACACAGACTCTTTTGTTTCCCTTAAGGGGCTCGATCGTAGCGGTGAGTAGGGATGTTTTCCCGGAGCCTGGACTTGAAACCAAGTTTAAAGCGAGCACTTTATTTGAGGCAAGCAGGGCTCTATTCTTTTCCGCATAGCTATCATTCTTGGCAAGCAGGTCTTGTTCGACCTCAATCAGCCTAGAGTCAGTGTCGTGCTCATGCTCATGTTGATGAGAGTGAGAGGGAGTAGAGCAGCCGCAGGTTGTGCACATGGATATCGATTCTTGTTAGTAAGCTGATAAACATCATAGTAAATGAAACTCGCTCTGGTTAGAATTGCCTCAGGTCAAATATAAGAAACTTAATTTATGAAATGGAACCCTTTTAATCAGAGTATCGGGCTTGCGTTGGGCGGCGGCGCAGCAAAGGGTATTGCTCACATTGGCGTGCTGCAGGTACTGGAAGAGCGAAATGTAGAGATCGATTATATTTCCGGCACCAGTATTGGGGCTTTAGTCGCGAGCTACTATGCCTTCGGTAAGTCGATAGACGAGATCAAGAAAGTGGGCGAGGATATGAGTTTCAGCTCGATGGTCGGTTTGTCGATTCAACGCAAAGGTATCTTCACCACCAAAACCATTCACGAGATGATTTTGCAAGATATCGGTAATGTGGATATACAGGATGCTCGTATTCCTTTGGCGATTTGTACTACCGATATTCATACCGGTGAGAAGGTCATATTAAGATCAGGGAACTTGGCCGATGCGGTGTGTGCGTCAGCGGCAGTGCCAGGGATTTTTGTGCCGGTAGAAATTGAAGGTAGGTCGTTGGTTGATGGGGGTATCACTGAAAACGTACCCGTTTCAGCACTTGAACAGATGGGTGCGGGTATTACTATCGCTGTTGATTTGAATGGCGTGAGTCGCTATCAAGAACCTAAAGATATGGTCGCTATAATGGGGAATGCTATCGATATCGCAATTGATCAGCGTACCAAGGAGCAGTTGAAGAGGGCTGATTTGGTCTTGTCATTTGACTTGGCTAAATATAGTCGGTTTGGTAACCACGAACAGTTTGCGCCGGTATTCCAATATGGATACGACTTCACCGTAAAGAAGATATCACGCTTGTTCTGGTATCGGAAAATACGGCTTTTATATTTTCTTAGCGAGGTCCTGAAAGTGATTATTCCTCTCAAGGTGCCTATCATTCTGAACTTCAAAAGCTATTTGACCAGGCGGAGAAAGAAGATTCTTTCTAAAGTAGACTAATGCTTATATGAGAGCGAAAATACCGTGGAATTGAGAGCTGTGGTATGAGTTTATTGCGAGTGTCATTTGATGGGTGAACATTATCACTAGTCTGGGTTGTTTGTTCAATTGATGAAACAAACACTGAAGTCGGTTGTGCTATTTCTTTAGTTTATTGTCCAGAGAGCTTTAGACCATAGTCTAGTGCTCGACCAAGGTCTAATTGGCGGCGGCCAGAATATGTTGACAATAAGAGTTATATCTACTTACTCGGTAACATAGACTTCAAGGAGCCTGTCATGAGCTTAGCTGCCCAGAATAACTACACTACCTCTAATTCAACCAGTGATTTTGTGCCAAACATCGATAAAGTTGGCTATCAGAGCCTGTATCAAATGTCGATAGAGAAGAATGAAGACTACTGGCGAAAAGAAGCTGAGCGCTTGTATTGGGATAAACCCTTCACCAAAGTCAAAGATGTCTCATTTGCAAAAGATGACTTACATATTTCATGGTATGAAGATGGAGAGCTGAATGTTTGTTACAACTGTGTAGACAGGCATTTAGAAACGCGAGCAGACCAGGCAGCCATAATTTGGGAAGCCGATGAACCGGGCCACAGCAAGACAATTACCTATCGAGACTTACATCGAGAGGTGTGTCAGTTGGCTAATGGCCTGGAATCTATGGGAGTAGGTAAAGGTGACCGTGTCGTACTGTATATGCCTATGATTCCCGAGGCATCGTATGCGATGCTGGCGTGTGCTCGTATTGGTGCCATTCATTCAGTGGTATTTGGTGGTTTTTCGGCAACAGCTTTAGCAGATCGCCTGGATGATTGTGAGGCAAAAGTCGTGATTACGGCGACAGAGGGTGTGCGTGGTGGGAAATCTATCCCGCTTAAGTCAAGTGTGGACGACGCGCTGGAGATATCCAAACGTAATACTGTCAAAAATGTACTGGTTGTTGAAACAACCCATAACACAGGTTCAACTCGTCATAACTGGGACGTTGACTATCGTCGCTTGGTGGCTGAGCAAGCTGACAAGCATACAGCCGTTCCGGTAAATGCTGAAGATCCATTGTTCATTCTTTATACCTCTGGTTCTACCGGTAAACCAAAAGGTTTACAGCATTCCAGTGGTGGATATTTGACTTATGTGACGTCGACCTACTACTACACATTCGACCATAAAGAAGGTGATGTGTTCTGGTGCTCGGCAGATGTTGGCTGGATTACCGGCCATAGTTACATCGTTTATGGACCCTTGGCGAATGGTGCCACAACGCTCATGTATGAAGGCGTTCCCAATTATCCGAGTATGGGGCGCTTTGGTGAAGTAATTGATCAGCACAAGGTGACAGTTTTCTATACAGCGCCGACGGCTATTCGTACCTTAATGGCTAAAGCGGACGAAGCGACTGGGTCTAGTAAACGTGATTCACTGAGAATTCTTGGTACCGTAGGGGAGCCGATTAACCCGGAGGTATGGCGTTGGTATTATACTGAGTATGGCCATAGCAAATGTCCGGTTGTTGATACATGGTGGCAAACTGAAACGGGTGGTCAGATGATGACGCCTTTACCCTATGCAACAGAATCTAAACCGGGGTCTGCCTGTCATCCACTATTTGGTATACAAGCAGAGTTGGTAGATACCAATAGTGATATTCTCCAAGGTGAAACGAGTGGTCATTTGGTTATTATGGACTCCTGGCCGGGGCAGGCTCGTACCATCTGGAATGATCACGCACGGTTTATCGAAACCTATTTTTCAACTCATGACAATATGTACTTTACAGGCGACGGTGCCAAGCGAGATGCTGATGGCTATTTCTGGATTACCGGGCGTGTTGATGATGTCTTGAATGTTTCAGGTCATCGCTTAGGAACCGCTGAATTAGAGAGTGCTTTGGTGTCTCATCCTGATGTGGCGGAAGCAGCTGTTGTTGGTTATCCACATGATATCAAAGGTGAAGCTATCTATGTTTACGTGACGCCGATGGATGGAGTTGAACTTGCAGCCAATGCAACGGAGTTACTGAAGCAACATGTGAGAGTCGAAATGGGGCCCGTTGCGACTCCTGAGCTGATTCAGTGGGTCGATGCCTTACCCAAGACGCGATCTGGCAAGATCATGCGCAGGATCCTTCGCAAAATTGCTGCAGATGACTTTGGCAACTTGGGGGATACCTCAACGCTGAACGACCCTTCAGTAGTTGATGTGCTGATCGAGGGTCGTTTGAACCGCACTGACTCATAACTATAGGGTTGCTCGAGGGGAGATGAAAGGCATTATCTACCCCTCGAAAATTATGACCAGTCAGGCTATGCTGTTCTCCAAGGAACGTATTCTAATAATAAACATTGAACAGACATTCAATCCTGTTCGGAGAACTTATGTACCATTTTCATATCGCAGATGATCATCCACTTTTTCGCAGTGCCTTGTTAGAAATTATTAACGCCCACTTTGAAAACGTTACGATCACTGAATCGTCTGACCTGGAGACGACTCTGGCAGCCATTGCTGAAGACCCGGAGCTAGACCTTTTACTACTTGATCTGCATATGCCCGGCAGCCAAGACCTATTTGGCTTGGTGACAGTACGTGAGAAATTTCCTTCAATTCCGGTTGCTGTCGTGTCTGCTCGTGAAGATGCCGAGACGATAAGTCGCTCAATTGGTCATGGTGCAAGCGCTTATATTCCTAAATCAGCGTCGCCAAAAACTATCTATGAAGCATTGCAGTGCGTGACTGAGGGTGAGAAGTGGGTGCCTGAAGAAGTGCGCAGCCGCCTAAGGCGAATCGATGAAGAAGAGATGGACCTGGCTACCAAGATTGCTTCATTGACCCCTCAACAGTACAAAGTACTTTGCTTCCTGAGGGAAGGCTGGCTGAACAAGCAAATTGGATATGAAATAGGTGTGACTGAAGCAACTGTGAAGGCGCACATTACGGCGATATTTAAAAAATTAGGCGTGAGTAACCGTACACAAGCAGTCATTGTCTTGAGCAAGTTGTCTTTGGATGAGGCGTCTGAGTAAGGTTTGAGGTTATCCCAGTCTTACCCGATACACTTCTGACAATGAGGTTTGCTGTTGTCGGGCAATATGCAGTGCATGATCAGTAAGAGGCGTCATGCCATTTTCGATTGCGGCTTTTTCGATATCTGTCGCACTTACTTTTGGCTTGATCATGTCTCGAATATCGGGTGATAGTGTCAACAGTTCATATACTGCAACACGGCCTTTATGGCCTGTCATATGGCAGTTATCACAACCAGCGCCCTGATAGAATACTTCATCCTCACTCAGACCCAAAGCTTTCCGTACAATAGGGGATACCTGCTCTTCTTCCAGGCAGTGAGGACAATTCCGTTTAACAAGTCTTTGAGCCAGTACCGCTAGTAGCGTTGCATTTAGGAGATAGGCTTGTACGCCGATTTCAAGTAGACGGGTAATGGTCGAAGCGGCACTGTTGGTATGTAAGGTTGATAACACCAAATGCCCTGTAAGTGAGCTTTCTACTGCCATTTTAGCTGTTTCTTCATCTCGTATTTCACCGATCATAATGGCGTCTGGGTCGTGGCGAAGAATATTTTTGAGTGCACGTGCAAAGCTATAATCTATGGCATTGTTGACCTGGATTTGCAGAATATCATCGATATGGAATTCAACCGGATCTTCAACGGTGATGATATTGATTTCACGTTGTTTGATGGATTCGAGTGCCGCATAAAGTGTGGTGCTTTTTCCGGAGCCAGTAGGGCCGGTCACTAAAATCAGGCCACTGCTTTTGTTAACGAGTTGGGTAAACAGTTCCGAGTCTTTTTCATTGAATCCTATGGCATCGATATTATTGATACTGGTCGAAGTATCGAGGAGACGGATTACTACGCTTTCTCCATGAATAGTCGGCATGATCGATACGCGCAAATCAATCGATTTATCTTTGCTAGTGATTTTGGTCCGACCATCTTGAGGCAAACGATGCTCAGCGATATTCATTCCTGAGATAATCTTGATACGGGCAACAGCGGCAGGCAACATTTTAATATCAAAGTTGCGTATTTTTAGCAGACTGCCATCAATACGGTAGAGAATATCAACGCTTTTTTCTTTGGGCCTGATATGTATGTCTGATGCTCTGCGGGTTACCGCATCGGCGATCAAATTATGTATTAGCTTAACGGTTGGTTTATCTGATGCGAGCTTTATAGCTTGTTGAGCTTCCCAGCTATTGCTCAAGCTGGTGCTGGGCATATCCTTTAGAACATCATCAATATCGGTTGAGCCATAATATTGAGAAATTGCGTACTCTATATCACTTGCGGTACTCAATACCGGCTCGATGACTTGTTCAGATAAAAAATGCAGTAGGTTGATGGTTTCGTTATCAGACGGGTCTTCCATCGCCACGACTAAGCGATCTTTGTGAGCCATGAGGGGAATAACAGCATGTGCTCTGGCAAACTCGGCAGGAACTAGTTGCAACGCATGTTCATCAACGTCAAACCCGGCGAGCTGAATAAAAGGTATCTCCAGACAGCAGGAAAGTGCATTGCGAACCTGGTGGTCGCTAGCGTAGCCCAAGCGCTGCAATATATGCCCTAGCATTTCTTTCTTGCCCTCAGCAATTTGTTTATGCAGGGCGGTGCTTAACTGTTTTGACGTGATAATGCCGGTTTGCAGTAATATCTGCCCAAGATGCTGGTGTTGATAGCTTTTACTTTTTTCAAGTGACTCTACAAGCTGTTCACGATTTGCAATCAAGAAATAGGCTCCAAAACTAATTATATCCTTATTAGTTTAGTAGAAGATCGCCGCAAAT
>NZ_LWFZ01001092.1:0-8302 GCF_001635225.1 Oleiphilus sp. HI0086 | reverse complement strand
TCAACATCTGAATAACCTGACCTTCCATTGTAATTTCAGTCAAGGAGTTATCGCCCTGAACCAAATAGTCTGCGTGAGCTATGGATGACGCAGACCTCATCGCGCCATAAGCACCTTGAAGTGCTGCAGCACGCGCTTCACCACCTAAGTCTGCAAAACGAGGCAATGCAAAGGCTGCCAAAATACCTAAGATCACGATAACCATGACCAATTCGATGAGTGTAAAACCCGCTTGACGCTTCATGAGTAGAGCTCCTAAATCTTAATAATTATTTACTGCTTTCGTTCGTTAAAATTAAAAGTTAATGCTTCTTGGACTTAACGCCAAGTTTAAGTAGCACTAAAACTTCGTTCACTAATCTATTGATTTAACTATAGACATGCTTTTAAAACTTCGCACATCATTAATGTATGTTTTTGTTTAAAAATCGTAACAACAAAGCTTACTTTCTTAATAAAACTGCTTAAGGCTGAATATCTGTATAGACAGTGCCGGTGTTCGGGTCATACTCAACGTTATGTCCATCAACTGTTGCCTGATAGGTATATCGACAATCACCAGAATTCACCGTTGTCAGGTAGTCTTCACCCACGGCTGTCGACGTCGTTAGGCCATTAGTATTCATTAATGCCCCCCACAGTGCATTACACTCAGCAGCGGTCATTCCACTGGGGTTGGTGTTACCATTTACGCCTGTTGGCCAGCCATCGACACTAACATCGATAACATTATCTGGTTCACCATATCCAGGTAAGTCTGTAATGGCGGTACGGGTACCGTTTGCCAGCCACTGGGCTCTAACCAGTGAAACCGACGAGGTAAAACTACCACCAGCGCCTTCAACAGCCGATCGATGCGCCTCGTCAGAAATCTCGGCAAACTTCGGGAAGGCCACCGCAGAAAGAATAGCTAGCACGGCAATCACGACCACTAACTCAATTAATGTAAAGCCGGACATTTTTTTCATAACTTCAAACTCTCTTCATCAATGTAAATTGAAACCTGTTTTTGAAAACCCGTTTTTGAAAACCAAGTACCTGCTTCAGAAACTGCGCTCATGGTTTACGGCATGAGCTGCAGAACTAACCCTTCATATTCTGAATGTTTATTCGCTTGAACTTTATCCTTTGACAATAGACCAACTACTCTAAATCGCAACCATTGCGAATATCTTTGGCGCTGCCATTCAGGTTCATCGCTAACAATCCTTGAGAACTCCCCCTGCAATTGCGCTCGCAAACTCTCTACTGACACATCGCGCGGCTGATAAGCAATATCTCTTAGTTTTGGGTCAAATACCCAAACACCCGCTAGGTGCTGACTTTCCTCTAAAGCTTGCTCTCCAACATAGTGCGTCACGTCATCCTGAACCCAGTTCATCGGATTTGCGCCCACAAACTCTGCCATTGCTTGCGGCCTATCCTGGGCCACCAGAGATGCCTGCATCAAGGTAACAGCAGCATTGAGTTCTTTAAGCCTATGAATAAACTGTACACGCTCGGCATTCACTAGCTCTTGATTCAAACGTTCAGCCAACCAATTCAAGGCGAACACAATAATCAGAAGGCTCACTGCGACCACAAAATAGCGATTGCCGAAACTGCGCTCATAAACAGTTTTTTCTTCCGCTTTATACACGCTGTCTACCGTCCCATTGCTGCCTGGCCCAAGTCCCAGATTGGCAAGAAGACGCCTAATGCCAAGACCAAGACAATGCCGCCCATTGCAACGATTAATATTGGTTCGATTGCTTCAGACAAGCGCTTTAACGAGTAGTCTGCTTCTTCATCATAAAAGTCTGCCACTTCATCCAATAGGCTATCGATCGAGCCGGTCTCTTCACCAACCGCCATCATCTGCAATACCAAGGGGGTAAATATTTCGGTAGCACGCGCCGTTCTTAATAGGCTATCGCCACGCTCTATTCCCACTTTCATATCAATAATTCGTTTACCGATAAACTTATTCCCCGAGGCCTCCGCTGCAATCGCCAAAGCATGAGTAATCGGCATGCCGGAAGCGAGCATCATGGCAAAGTTTCGGGTAAATCGTGATAAGGCGATCTGTTCAAATAAAACCCCTACTATTGGAAAGCCGAGTTTTTTCCTATCCCAAATATAATTGCCATTCTCCGTCGCCACCCACTGTTTAAAGGCATATATTCCCGCAAAAATAAGACCGATAATCAGCCACCAGTAAGCCAAACAAAACTCAGAGGTCGCCACAAGTATCTGAGTCGGTAGCGGCAGGTCTGCACCAAATTTGGCAAAGACACTGGCAAATTTTGGAATAACGAACAAGTTAACAATAAACAAGGCGATGAAGATCGCAGAAATAACCATGGTTGGATAGCGAGTCGCTTGCTTGATACGTTTACGTGTATCACGCTCCATTTCCAGGCTCTCACTTAATCGTTTAAAGGCTTCCTCAAGTTGACCTGTATTTTCACCTACGTGAATCATACTAATAAACAAATCAGAAAAGACCTTGGGGTGGGCCTGCATGCATGAAGCTAAATTCACACCTGACTCTAGGCGCTGAGAAACATCAAAGAGTGTCTCGCGAAGCACTTCTGACTTGGTTGAATCCGCCAAGCCTTTCATTGCACGTATAATAGGAATACCGGCGCGAGCCAAAGCATTCATTTGCCGACAAAAAATAATCAGCTCATCAAGCGTCACTTTGGGTTTGATCAGCTGTATATTTATACTGCCCAAACTTTTTGACGCTTCCTGCAGCTCACTGATTTGAACCGGAGTAATACCTTTTTTAAGCAGCTCATTGGCAGCAGCTGACTCTGAAGCTATCTCCAGTTCACCGCTAACCTGGGCCCCTTTTGCATCACGCCCCTTGTATTGAAATCGAGCCATTAACCCTGCCACCCTTCAAGTAAGTTACTCATCGAGTTCATCCAGGTCTATTTCCAGCTCATCGTCCAAGCTTGCCCCCAATTCATCAAGGGTTGCAGAAATTCTGAAGACCTCATCAATCGTCGTAATACCCTGACGCGCATACTCTAAGGCGCACCGATCCAAGGGCTCGTAATAAGCATTCATCTTGGCAGCTTCAGCAAAGGCATCCGGGTCTGCACGACGAAGCGCCCCCAAAGTACGATCATCCATTTCTAGCCACTCGTAAATACCTACTCGCCCTTTATAGCCGGTATTACTGCACTGGTAACAGCCGCTTCCAACAGTGAAATTATCTGGTAGGATTTCACCTTCAGCGACCATACTACCTAGCCAGATTCTCTCCTGTTCCGTTGGGTGATACTCGGTCGCACAGTTCGGGCATACCCGTCTGATAAGACGCTGGGCCAGCACCCCGCCCAAAGAACTCGCTACCAAATAAGGCTCTGCGCCCATATCAATCAAACGCATGGCACTGCCAATCGCGTCATTGGTATGCAAGGTCGACATCACCATATGACCTGTCATTGCCGCCCGCAAGCCAATTTCTGCGGTCTCTTGGTCTCGCATCTCACCAACCAAAACAATATCCGGGTCTTGACGCAAACAGGCCCTAAGTACGGTAGAAAAATTCAATCCCACCTTTGGGTTAACCTGTACCTGAGTAATTCGCGGAAGACGATATTCAACCGGATCTTCTGCGGTAATAATTTTTACTTCTGGTTTGTTCAATTCAGATAGCGCGCCATACAAAGTGGTAGTTTTACCACTCCCCGTCGGCCCGGTTACCAGTACCAGTCCATGCGGACGTGTCACTGCGATTCTAAAACGCTCGAGTATTTTGGGGGGCATACCTACCTTGTCCAGCCCCAGAATACCTTCGGTCTGATCAAGAAGACGCATCACCACGGACTCGCCATATTGCGTAGGCATCGTCGATAGACGCACATCCACTGACCGCGCCTTAACCCTAACGTTAAAGCGTCCATCTTGAGGAATTCTTTTTTCGGATATATTTAAGCCCGACATCAACTTCAAACGCAGTACCAGGGCGGCATTGATTCGTGTCTCTTTCATCACCTGCTCTTGCAGAATGCCATCTATACGCTGCCTGATTCGTACCACACTTTCGTCTGGTTCAATATGTATATCAGATGCTCTCGCCTGCACCGCATCTTCAAAAATAGATTGCAGCAGTTTTACAACCGGTGCTTCACTGTCATCTCCGGTCGTGGTTAACTCAGCCAAGTCGAAAGCATCATCTTCCAACTCTTCTTCAAGCTCTCCAGCCAAGTGAGATATTTCTTCTGTTTTACGATAAACCATGTCAATGGTCGTCAAGAGCTCGCTTTCACGAACAACCGCTAGACGTAAAGGCTGGTTGACCGCTCGACCAATCTCATCGAAGGCCATCAGATCCATCGGGTCGGCCATGCCGACTAACAACTCTCCCTGCTGTTCATCTAAGACTATCGCTCTGAAACGTCGCGCTAATGTCTCCGGCAACTTATTGACCAGGTCGTTATTAAACTGGTAATGACGAAGGTGAACAAAGGGCACTTCCAACTGCTGAGACAGTAAATTCAGAAGTTTGTCTTCATCAACATAACCAAGATCGATCAGCGCTTTACCGAGCTTCCTTCCGGTCTTTTTCTGCTCCGATAGGGCCGTCATTAGCTGATCTTCGGTAATAACACCGTTTTGTATCAGCAAGTCACCAATTCGAATTTTCTTTTTCGGTTCACTCATATCTTCACTCAATTACTTTACCGAGGACAGGGCTGTCAGCCGCTGACCGATATAACTCTCTAGCGCACGATTCAAACCAGGCAGGGTCATCGCCTGTTGATAAGCAAATACAGCCTGCCGCCCTTGTTTAAGCTGGTCTGCCGCAATCCCCAAACCAGCCCACCAGTCTGCAACCGTGTCGTTGCTCTGTATAAGCTGACTGTATTGTTCAAACGCTTTGCCTGATTGCCCATTTCGTTGGTATAGCGATGCCATCAATGCAAAGTACTCTGGCATCTTGTCAATATCTGGCAAGGACTGCTCTAGTAAAGCAACGGCGAGCTCAGGCTCCCCTTGCATCAACATCCATCGCGCTTTAACTTGTCTCAGGTCTGGGCTCAATGGCTTACCCGCCCGGCCCAGCAGGCCCGACAGCTCGTTGAAGCGCTGGTCTTGCAGTAAGCGATTTGCCAAAACGCTGAGCGTTTTATCGACAGTCTTGTTCTCGGCAACAAAAGCCTGCATTAAAGCATAAGCTTCTGCTGGCTTACCTATTTCAAATAATGAAATAGCATCTGATGCCATTTTTAAATCAAGTGCAGAGGGAGACAAAACAACACCAAGCGGCTTGGCCTTGGTTTTCGCTTTTGTCTGCAAATTTGGCTCAGCATCAGCTCCCTTGCTAACAGTACTCTTATCAACTTTTGGCTGAGTCACAATATTATCGCTAGCCTTTTTGACTTCACGACTCTCTTTTGCCACAACAGATTTCGTTGCTTTGCTTTCTTCCACGACACTTGTTCGCGCTTTTTTCTCAACAATAGCCGAGGCAACCGGCTCCACTCTTTTCTTTTCTTTTAGCGCAGATTCTTGCAAAACCTGAGTCTGTTTCGTCGCTACAGCAGGTTCGAGTAATTTAGGCCCGGCTATCTGCTTTTCATTTACTGTCTGCTCTTCGACAGGCATTGTCGGCGCTTGCTGTGAAAGCCCTGCTTCCGATTGAACCGCCCGCTCACTATTATTGTCTCTATCTCCAGAGACAACAGTGCTTTCCTCAGTCGACATAAGAATATAAGCAAACAAGCTCGCCACCAGAATGACCAAGACGACCAAAATAAGATCTTTCTGCTTAAAGCTACTTTGTTTGGGCTCGATCATGCTTTCTCGAGACACGCCCGTATCTAGGGAACCGGTTTGCTCAGGGGCTTTACGCTTCTCCAGATCCCTAAGCATATCATTGACTAAACTCATGAAAGCGCTCCAGGTAGAGGCATAGATCGCCACCAGGGTTTATGTGCGCTTTCCGTATCTTTAATCGCTGCTTTCATATGCTTCGCGGTCACTAGGTTTACACCCTCACCAAAGGCGCCCATCAGCGCCTTATGGCATAAAATATTTACCAAGCGAGGAATACCTTTGGATGCACTCACTAATAGTGAAATTGCTTTTGCTTCAAACAAACGACCACCGCTGTATCCTGCCAGGATCATTCGATGAGAAATATATTGTTCGACACCCTCCCTATCGAGCGGGCGAATTTCATGCTGAAACGTTATTCTTTGCTGCAGCTGTCGAAGACTTTTGCTATTCAACGTTTCATCCAATTCTGGCTGACCAAAGAGTACAACCTGCATCAGTTTTGCCGATTCCGTTTCCAGGTTGGTGAGCAAGCGCAAGGCTTCTATAGTGTCTTCCGGCATCGATTGCGCTTCATCAATCACCAGAACGACTTGTTTATCGAGTGCAGCCAAGGCCAATAAAGCTTTTTGGATATTTCCCAAAGCCAGTACATGCTGATCTGTTGCAACCGAGCCAAGCTGTTTAGGCTCTTCAATTATTATTTCACTATTTGCCGGACTAGCGCTTTCCAAAGCAGCTTCGAGCTCATCAGAGATCAGGCAATAGAGTGTTGCCGGTGAAAAATGGGGGTTAGGCAAGTAGACAGTAACGAAAGGGTCTTCGAGAGAGTTTAAAAGTTTCCTACACAGTAAAGTCTTACCGGTACCGACTTCTCCGGACACTTTGATAAAGCCTTCTTTGTTATTCAAGGCCCATAACAGCATTTCCAAACCGTGTTGATGCGTCTCCGACTTGAGAAAGAAGTGAGTGTTTGGGGTCAATGTGAATGGCGCTTCATTTAAGCCAAAAAAGGACTCGTACATATCAAGTTGCTCTATTTTAGACGACAAGTCTTATACTTAAGTCCAAACCTCAATAAAAACTGGTTTGGACAGGTGCAGCCATTACATCTCTAAACTCGCCAAAACGGTCTCGGCTTGCTTTGATATCCTGACGAATGACTCGACGGTTCGTCACCGTTGGGCGAAGCAAGATAACCAACTCGGTTTTCTCAGACTGTTCGCCTTTTTGCTTGAATAACTCTCCAACCAAAGGAAGCTCAGACAGGAAAGGCACGCTGGAATTATTATCCGAACTTCGATTTTGAATCAGGCCACCGATCACAACAATCTGACCATTTTCTGCCGTAATAATACTGTCAGATTCTCGAATACTCGAAAATGCCAAAGGCAAATCCAAGTCCTGACCACCGACTGAAATAATTTTCTGCTGATCTTCCACCTTACTAATTGTTGGGTGGACATGAAGAATAATCTTGCCATCTTCACTAATCTGAGGCGTCACATCCAAGGCAATTCCCGAGAAGAAAGGTGTCAAATCAATGTCTGTAGACGTAGAGTTCGAATCACTATTAGATTCAAAATCGATATCTGTTACAAAGTACTCATCACTTCCTACTTTTATCACAGCTTTCTGGTTATTTACCGTTGCGATGCGAGGGCTGGACAATACCTGAACATTTCCTTGAGTGCCTAGCAGGTTGATCGTGGTATCAAAGTTACCTAGCTTTATTGTCGAGGCGAAAACACCTCCTACATCTCCAGACGTCACCTGACGTGCGAGCTGGGTAAAATTCACACCATTTTTCGGGTTGCCCGATGAGTCCAAACTATCACTTGCACGTGAGAAGCTCCAGTCGACACCTTGCTGATATCCTTCATTCAAGCTCACTTCTAATATCTTCGCTTCAAGAATAACCTGGCGTTGAAGTATCAACTCTGAGCTTTCCAAGTAACGCTCCACCGAAGCAAGCGTGTCGCTATCAGCACGTACGACGGCCATACCTGTGCTTGGAGTAATCACAACAGAGTTGCCTTCTTTACTACCAATAATCAGCTGTAATGTACTTTCCAGACGCTGCCAGAAATCGTTCTGGTTAGTGGTCGCAATACGAGTTCCGAAACCGCTGCTTTGCGTACTAGCACTGCCAGAATCTGAGTCGGAGTCACTTGAGGAAGAGCTTCCTCCACTTGAGTTTTGAGTAATTTGTCCAGAGCTAACGCGCGTCTCACTATCGCCGTTTCGGTTTACATTCAGATAGTTTATTTGAAAGATCTGGGTACGAAGCCCGGCAGGGAAGACCTTTATAAGTCGGCCTGACTCCTCATATTCATAACCATAGATATCTTTGGCAATGCTCATCACTTCAGATACCGTTACATCCCTGAGTTGCAAGCTAATACTGCCACTAACATCAGGATGAACAACCATATTTTTATTTGTACCGTCTACAAGGCCGGCAAAGAAATCCCGTGCCGGAACATTGTTCACGCCAATATCAAAGCGCGGCTCAATTTTTCCTATT
>NZ_LWFZ01001091.1:0-712 GCF_001635225.1 Oleiphilus sp. HI0086 | reverse complement strand
AGAGCACAGCAGTCGTCATACGTCAGGGAAGACCCACAGGGGCAAGGAGCTTTGGGCATTAATCTCGTCTTAATTTGTCGCTAATAGCGATCGGATTGGGGAAGTTAAAGATAACAATATATGAGTTAAAGATGAAAGTCAGTATTGCTGTGGCCTGGATAAGGTGGGAGGCCTCGGTCCCTATCAAAGCCGATGCGGTTGCCAGGTAGGCAATCAGTAACGAAAACTCACTAATTTGGCCTAATCGAAAACCAGCTTCCCAGGCAATGTCATTGGGTTCTTTGCTGCGCGTAAGCAACCAACGGAATATCACTGGCTTGATAACAATAATCAGCCCAGCCAGTAGTAGTGAGGGGAGAATAACGTCTGCCAGTAAGCCTAAGTTGAATGAAGCGCCCAGCGAAAAGAAAAACAGAACTAAAAAGAAGTCACGAAGCGGTTTTAAATGCTCGGCGATATATTGGGCGATTGGGCTAGTCGCGATGCTGATGCCTGCGATAAAAGCGCCGATTTCAGAAGATAACCCAATGTAATGTGCGAGTTCTGCAACACCCAGGCACCAACCAATTGTCAGCAAGAATATATACTCATGAAAACGGTCAAACTTGGATATCAATTTAAGGATGACATGCTTTACGGTAGCGAATACGACAAAGATAAGTAATGGCAAAGTTAGCATTGTTTTAACGAAGCTAAAGATACTGTTGCTGTC
>NZ_LWFZ01001090.1:0-859 GCF_001635225.1 Oleiphilus sp. HI0086 | reverse complement strand
TTCAGGTTTAAGTTTTTACAACACCTCAAAAATGGATCTCTCCAAGCTGGGCCAAAACGGCATCAAACAAAACCTGGAAAGCTACATCCAAAGCTTCTCCAAAGATGCCCGTGAAATCTTCGAGTTCTTCAACTTCGCCGAATTCCTAGGCCAGTTAAACGATGCCGACTTACTGTTTAAAATCGTACAAAAAGTCCGCCAAACCGATCTTAGCCCCAAGGCCATCTCCAACCACGATATGGGCCTGGTGTTTGAAGAGCTGATACGCCGCTTTGCTGAAGGCTCCAATGAAACCGCCGGGGAACACTTTACCCCCCGTGATATTGTGCGCCTCACCACCTCCCTGGTATTTATGGAAGATGATGACGCCCTCACCAAGCCCGGCATCATCCGCACCATCTACGACCCCACTGCGGGTACCGGTGGCTTCCTCTCCTCGGGTATGGNATACGTGCACGAGTTAAACCCACAAGCGGTCATGCGTGCCTTTGGCCAAGAGCTTAACCCTGAGAGCTACGCCATCTGTAAAGCCGATATGCTGATCAAAGGCCAGGACGTCACCAATATTAAACTCGGCAACACCTTATCCAATGATCAGCTCGCAGCCTCCAAGTTTGATTATATGCTCTCCAATCCGCCCTTTGGTGTCGATTGGAAAAAGATCGAATCCACCATCAAAGACGAAAACACCCTCAAGGGCTACGACGGCCGCTTTGGCCCAGGCTTACCGAGAGTGAGCGATGGCTCGTTATTATTCCTCATGCACCTGATCAGCAAATTAAGACCGAACGAAGGCGATGTACATGGAGGTACAAGTGTCGCGGGAGGCAGGACGCCGGGAGCGACCGGTGGCCGTATT
>NZ_LWFZ01001089.1:0-814 GCF_001635225.1 Oleiphilus sp. HI0086 | reverse complement strand
CAGTCATTTATCATGCATAGAAACGCCAAGCAATCACAGCCAAACAAAAACAGCCATGCTGATGATTCTAAGCAAGCTTCAGGGAGTGAGCAGAACTCCAATTTTGTCATTCCTGACCTTTGTCGAATCAATGCCGTTCTGTTTCTGCTGATCCTAACCCAGTTTCTAGCGCTGGTTTTATGTCTGGTCTTGAGTTCAAACGAGTTAATCAGTTGGGATAAACTAGGCCTGCTATCTATTTACTGCCACTCACTCACGCTCAGCTTTGCAGCGGTAATCTGTACAACCCGAAAATTTCTATTTGGCAAAAGCCCGAAATTTATCAGCATTTACTTCTTATCTAGCAATGCCATCATCACGCTGTTTTTCAGTTGGCTAGGCATCAACTTCCTGCTGCCGGGCGTCATTACAAAACCGGAACTATTTCTATCAAAGAGTTTACTCATCAGCTCGATGCTCGCGAGCATCTTACTGCGTTATTTCTTCCTGCAACACCAATGGCGAGAACAGCGCCAAGCAGAACTTCGAGCGCGCATCCAAGCACTGCAGGCTAGAATTCGTCCTCACTTTCTGTTTAATAGCATGAACAGCATCGCCAGCCTGATCGCAATCGATCCACAAAAAGCCGAAGATGCAGTCATAGATCTATCAACCATTTTCAGGGCTACATTAAACAACCAAACTTCTCTGATTCCGGTTCGTGAAGAAATTGAGCTATGCCGACGATACTTGAATATTGAAGCCCTTAGATTAGGAAACAGGCTAAAGATTGAATGGAAGCTCAACAACGCCAAGAAAAAGGTATTGATCCCCC
>NZ_LWFZ01001088.1:0-663 GCF_001635225.1 Oleiphilus sp. HI0086 | reverse complement strand
TGCGGCGTAAAATCAATAATTTCCTCAGCTCCAACCACTTCTCTTGCAACATAACCTGCACTACCCAAACCATCAACCAAACCTTTTTCCAAGGCCTGCTCACCACTCCAGATCAGACCACTAAAGATCTCTTCATCAACCTTCAACCGCTCTCCACGCCCTTCTTTCACTTTAGCAATAAACTGCTGATGCGTGGTATTCAGCACCGACTCCCAAAACTCAACCTCATCACCCTTTTCATCGCTAAAAGGATCTAGAAAGCCCTTATGAGCTCCCGCTGTATATAAACGTCTTTCGACGCCAAGCTTCTTCATCGTATCAACAAAACCAAAACCTGAAGCCACTACACCGATAGAACCAACCAAACTTGCCTTATCAGCGTAAATCTTATCCGCAGCCGCAGCAATGTAATATGCACCTGAAGCACCAATATCGCTGATCACTGCATAGAGTGGCGTTTCAGGGTATAAGCCACGAAGTCGTTTAATTTCATCATAAACATACCCTGATTGAACCGGGCTGCCACCAGGACTATTAATGCGCAAGACAACAGCTTGAGTTCCCTCAGCTTCAAAAGCTGCTCTCAAACCCGTCACCAAAAAGTCTGCATTCGCCTCTTCGCCTGAAGCAATCACACCTTCCAGATTAACCAATGCGGTATAT
>NZ_LWFZ01001087.1:0-849 GCF_001635225.1 Oleiphilus sp. HI0086 | reverse complement strand
GTCAAACAAGCCAGTCTTCTGCTGAACTGACAGTCGCTAGCCAAGATAATTCAAGAAGCCTCGACGAGCAACAAGCTCTTATTGAACTTGTCGCTACAGCTATGACGGAAATGGCTGCTTCTATTTCAGAAGTCGCCGAAAATATCGTCAGCACCTCTGAAAGCGCCAATGAAGCCTATGACGAGACAATCTCTAGTAAAGAAACTGTTAATACCGCCGTCAATGTCGTCGAGTCATTAGAGCAGACAACCAGTAATACAAAAACCGTACTAGATGAACTAAGACAGGATTGCGTAGACGTCAGTAAAGTTATGGAAGTAATTCGTGGTATTGCTGAACAAACCAACCTTCTAGCACTTAATGCTGCCATTGAAGCCGCGAGAGCAGGTGAACAAGGCCGGGGTTTTGCGGTCGTCGCAGATGAAGTCAGAACATTGGCAGGTAAAACCCAAGAATCAACCGAAGAAATTGACATCATCGTTAATAAGCTTCAAGAAAACGCTGAAAATGCGGTGGGTGTGATGGAAGAAAGCCTCTCTAAGGTCCATGAAACTGTAGAGCAAGCCAATACCGCCAACCACTCATTGGAAAATGTCACCAATATGGTCAATCAAATCAATAATATGAGTACCCAAATCGCGACAGCCGCTGAAGAACAAAGTGCTGTGGCTGAAGATATGAGTGAGAAAATTGTTGGCATTAAGGATCACGCTGAAGTCAACACAGAAAATGCTGGCACCACTCGCGTACTGTCTGAGCAACAAGCTGAATTCGCGATTGAACTGGAACAACTAGTCAATCAATTCAAAGTCTCCTAATCATCAGCAAGCTATACTCAATAGCCTGTAT
>NZ_LWFZ01001086.1:0-849 GCF_001635225.1 Oleiphilus sp. HI0086 | reverse complement strand
AAAGTCTATCAGGAGCTATTCCGTGAAAATGATTGCTTCCATAGTATCAGCACCTGCTTTTATCGAGATACCCAGTTCATTGCCAGCATCACCTTTTACCGCCCAGATACTCAGCAGGATTTTGATAACCAAACAAAGAAAATTCTCGGCATCTTTGTACCACACCTAACGCGCGCTTTTACCATATCCACCCAAACCAAACTTGCCCAGCTACAAAGCCAGGTGCAAGAGCAGCTAAAAAGTAGTACTGAAGCTGCTATTTTTTTGGTGATGGAGAATTATGTCTCCAAACCTATGAACGCCCGGGCAGAAGAGTTTGCAAAATCGAGTGAGGTGCTCACCTTAAAACATGACCGCCTCGCACTGAAGAACCCTGCCGCCAACAAGCGGCTACAGCACCTTGTCATGCAATGCATTCTTGCTTCGCAGGGAATAGATTTGTTTCCAGGAGGCTTCATTCGTTTAGATGCATACGTTGGTGGAGGCAATGAATGGCATATTGGTGTTACGCCCTACCGAAAGTCTGCGCATGAAAATAAGATATGGAAAGCGAAAGGTTCACTCGTGGTGATGCGTCCTGTCGAGAAAGACAGCTTTGAGAAGCTCAATCTAGTCCTGGCTGACTTTTATGGCCTGACCGCCTCCGAGACACAAGTTCTCAGCAAGGTGATATCTGGGCTATCAGGCTCAGAAATCGCCGAAGAGCTCAAGCTCACTAAAGAGTGCGTTCGCTCTCGCTTGAAAAAGATATACCAAAAAACAGGTGTATCGAATCAAGTTCAGTTAACACACAATATACTGGAAGGCCCCTACAAACTGGCCAACATGTTAGGATAAACAAACAGGCAT
>NZ_LWFZ01001085.1:0-1116 GCF_001635225.1 Oleiphilus sp. HI0086 | reverse complement strand
GTTGATCCACAATAGCAATAAATGCATCCTGCGCATTTGAAGCTTCGATACAATTGTAATCAGCCATTTCTAAAGCAACAGCAATCATTTCTCTGATTGATGCTTCATCATCAACAATTAATACGGTTTTTTCTGACATAGTACTTACTCCAAAAATCAAACTGTATTAAAACGGCAAGCTGTTACAGTTTTATGACACTACACTGTAAGCCTATGCTGAGAACCTAATGAGCGCTCCTTTTTGCGAAGTTTTACAATTCACCTGACATAAAAGTCTAGAAACAGTCCCAGGAATAAAACCATACCCACCCAGTTATTGTTCAAAAACGCCTTAAAGCACTCATCTCTGTCACGATGGCGAATCAAGTGCTGCTGATATACAAATAGTACCGACGCAACGACAATACTCAGAAAGTAAAACTGCCCCATTTCAAGCTGTTCACCTAACAAGCTCAGCGTCAATATCACCAAAACCTGCAAAAATGCGATAATCGCCCGATCAGCCGAACCAAATAAGATGGCCGTGGATTTAACGCCGATTTTGATATCATCATCCCTATCGACCATGGCATACATCGTATCATAAGCAACGGTCCACAAGACTGTTGCCATATAGATCAACCAGATATGCGCAGGCAGTTCATTCACTTGCGCGGCATAAGCCATAGGAACGGACCAGGCAAATGCAGCACCTAAGACCACCTGTGGTAAATAAGTATAGCGCTTCATGAAGGGATAAGCAGAAGCAAGTGCGAGTGCACCAAATGAAAGGTAAATTGTCAGTTCATTGGTAAACAAAACCAGGATGAAAGACAACAGACATAAAACGGCGAAAAAGATCAAAGCCTGTTTTGCACTCACCCGCCCCGTCACCAGAGGGCGAGCTTCAGTGCGCTTTACATGACCGTCTATTTTTCTATCCGCAAAGTCATTGATTACGCAGCCTGCCGAGCGCATGAAAACAGAGCCGGCGATAAAAATAGCTAACACATCCATAGCTGGTATGCCCTCGGCAGCAAACCATAATGCCCAAAGCGTTGGCCACAAAACCAGATAAATACCTATAGGCTTATCCAACCTCGCAAGCCTTACGTAGTCCATTGCAACACTTGCAAA
>NZ_LWFZ01001084.1:0-1340 GCF_001635225.1 Oleiphilus sp. HI0086 | reverse complement strand
AGGCGCGTTTTCTTATCTGAACGAAAGTGAAGTGACACAAGCGTTGAGTGGTTTAGTCGGCGCCGGATTTATAGCGACTGACTTAAAAGACGTTCAAACACGAGTAGAGGGCTTGGCCTGGGTTAACAGTGCGACTGTGAGTAGAGTCTGGCCGGGCGAAATCAAGCTGCTAATAAATGAACAAGTTGCGGTGAGTCAGTGGAATGACGGAGCGTTGCTCAATGCAGAAGGTGTTGTCTTTAAGCCTGCTGAACTAAGAAGTGATTTATTGGTTTTACCGCAACTGATCGGCAGTGAGCAGTTCAGTGCGTCGAAGAAAAATATGATGTATTCAACGCTCGGAGTACTACAGCAAGGCCTTAAAGAGTATGGCTTGGCTATTAGAGCGCTGGAATTGAAACCTAGAAATGTCTGGAATATGACCTTGAGTAATGGTGTGGCGGTCGCAATGGGTGAAATTAAGCTACAAGATCGCGAAGGGCAGCAGAACCTTGAAGCCAAGCTGGAACGAGTTGGTAAGGTTTTCAGCTCCAGAGCAAATATTGACGTGGCGAATATTAGCCGAATCGACGCTCGCTACCCGAATGGTGTAGCGATCAAGTGGCGATCCGGTAAAAAGTAAGAATTAGGAATGTGTTTGTGAGCCGGGCATCGGATGGCCTTAGGCTTCGCGAAAGCAAAGTTGGTACAAAAGTAACGTGGGAACACCAGAATGGCTGGCTCATTAGAAAATGAATTTACCGTGGGGTTGGATATTGGAACCTCCAAAATTGTTGCAATTGTTGGCAAGAAGAATAGTGAAGGACAGATCGAAATAGTTGGTATCGGTTCGCACCCTTCTCGTGGCTTAAAGAGAGGGGTTGTTGTCAATATTGAGTCAACAGTTAACGCAATTCAACGAGCTGTCGAAGAGGCTGAGCTGATGGCAGGGTGCCAGATTCACTCTGTCTATGCAGGAATAGCCGGGAGCCATATTCGCAGTATGAATTCGCACGGCATTGTTGCGGTTCGAGATCGAGAAGTTGTTCAGGCCGATATTGATCGTGTTATCGATGCTGCACAGGCTGTGGCAATACCAGCAGACCAGAAAGTGCTGCACATTCTCCCTCAGGAGTTTGTGATTGATAGCCAGGAAGGCATTAAAGAGCCTTTGGGTATGTCTGGTGTGCGTCTAGAAGCAAAGGTGCACTTGGTGACCTGTGCGGTTAACGCAGCTCAGAATATAGAAAAGTGTGTGCAGAAGTGTGATCTGGACGTTGATGACATTATTTTAGAGCAGTTGGCTTCAAGCTATGCGGTGCTCACTGACGATGAGAAAGAGTTAGGTGTCTGTGTTGTGG
>NZ_LWFZ01001083.1:0-958 GCF_001635225.1 Oleiphilus sp. HI0086 | reverse complement strand
GGTCGAGATNGCAAGTCATTAATAATGGTAATCAGGAAGGCAGCCGTTTTGCCGGTACCCGTAGCAGCCTTGCCGATGGCGTCATAGCCTTTTAAGGTGTGGGGCAAAGATTCTGCCTGAATGTCGCTGCAATATTCATATTTCAGATCAGCGATGCCATGCAATAAGTCATTCTGCAAACCTAAATCGTGAAAGCGGGTCTTGCCTTCCTCGGGCGCTACGACATATTGCTCAGCACTCCAAGCCTGTTTTTTTGGCGCTACACTCGCCCCTTGTTCTTGTACATTAGCTTGAGCGCTTCCTTTCTTGCCACCTTTGTGTTGAGGCTTACCTGCTGTTTCAGGTTTTGGGTGTTTCTTTGCTTGAGGTTTATTGGCGCCCCCTTCTTTTGCCGAAGCAGGCTTGTTAGTTTTGGTCGAGGCACCTTGTGCCTTATTCGACTCGTCTTGCTTTTTCTTACCAAAAAAACCACTTAACTTCATTTAGAATACACTCTAGTAACACTTAAAATATTGACCTGAGAGCTTATGCCCCCTAACCCTGCCTTGCAAGCGGAATACACCTAATTAGCCGCTAATTTGCTTAAAACTGTCATTAGCTTAGCCTATCAAGTGAAAATGCGTCACTTTCCAGGCACCGACAATCAGGCCGATAGTGACTTAGCAAAGCTTGAACAAATAAGTTAGCTCTTTCAGGTAAGCCATTTTCTATGTAGTCAGCCGCCTGCTGAGCCACCTCACAGATAAACTCTTTACTCGCCCCAACATCTGGCTGAGCAATATTATCGACACTCAAACGAAAGCGCATTCCACAAGCTTCCGTCATAATCCACTCAAGCGCCTGCGGCTTAATCTCGACTTTCTCAAATTCGCGTTGCTGTTGGTCACTGCGCCCATCTGGCTCATACCAATAACCAAAATCAATTAACTTGCGCCGCTCTTTACCCGCAATACACCAA
>NZ_LWFZ01001082.1:0-1426 GCF_001635225.1 Oleiphilus sp. HI0086 | reverse complement strand
CCGAGTTTCTCCAAGGTTGAGGGGCCGATCTCTCTGCGTGGTACGTTGACTACCCGAAGAAATGCTGCGTCATCATCAGGGTTAGCAATGAGACGCAAGTAGGCCATGGCATCTTTGATTTCATTCTTGGCAAAGAAGGAGGTACCACCAGACAAGCGATAAGGCACCTGAAAAGCCTGCATCTTGATTTCCAGCAGACGCGCCTGGTGGTTACCACGATAAAGCACAGCGAAGTCTTTAAAGGGGATATCCTTTTTCAACTTAAGATCAAGAATCTCTGCGGCAATTTGTTCTGCCTCTGCATCTTCATGGCGACAACGAATTACACGAATTCGCTCTCCGTCACCCAGCTGGCTCCATAGTGCTTTATCAAACATATGAGGGTTGTTGGCGATCAAGGTATTCGCCGCACGCAAGATCAAACTGGTAGAGCGATAATTCTGCTCCAGCTTAATCAGCTTCAGGCTTGGGAAGTCTTTTTCCAGACGCGCCAGGTTTTCTGGCCTTGCTCCACGCCAGGCATAGATAGACTGGTCATCGTCGCCTACGACTGTCAAAGCATGACGGTCACCCACGATTTGCTTCACCAGCTCGTACTGAGCCATATTAGTATCTTGGTACTCATCAACCAAGAGGTAGCGAATCTTCTGCCGCCACTTGCTTAATATATCCGGATGTTCAGCGAAAAGTTGTACGGGTAAAAGAATCAGATCATCGAAGTCGAGCGCATTATAGGCTTTGAGGTAGCGAGTATAGGTTTCATACACATGTGCCAGGGTGACATCGTCAGGCGTTTGAGCTTGCTGTGCGGCCTGAGCCGGAGTTAGCATGGCATTTTTCCAGTTTGAAATCGCCATCTGAAATTCATTGATTCGGTCGCTATTCTCTTCACCATCTTTCATCATCAGGTCGCGAATCAACGCTTTAGCATCTTCACTGTCGAAAATAGAAAACCCCGGTTTATAGCCAAGCGCCTTATGCTCGGTGCGAATGATATTCAAACCCAGGTTATGGAAAGTCGATACGGTTAAACCACGCGCATCAGGCCCCGAAACCAACTGCCCGACACGCTCTTTCATCTCGCGAGAAGCTTTATTGGTAAAGGTCACCGCAGCAATATGGCGCCCCGGAATACCACAGCTTTTAATCAGGTAGGCAATTTTTCGCGTGATTACACTGGTCTTGCCGCTGCCAGCGCCCGCTAGTACGAGTAAAGGACCACCAACATAATCTACGGCTTCTTGCTGTTTAGGGTTTAACTTATTCGCCACTACTTTCTCTTCTTTCTGTCTATCTCGATAAAAATAAATGGGCTCAGGGCCCGTGACTCTGAGCCCATTTATTTTTCTATTCCATCATTCTTTCACGTCAACTCATTGCTTTCCAGATACATTTTGTCGCTTTGTAGCACTTATTCTAAATAGAT
>NZ_LWFZ01001081.1:0-10787 GCF_001635225.1 Oleiphilus sp. HI0086 | reverse complement strand
GCTAGCTGCTACATAATTATATCTGAAAACTATTACAGATCTCCTTCAATTATTGATTAAATCCAGTAACTTGCATGAGAGAGACTTTGAATCTATATTAGGAACTTCTGCTCACGAATCAATCTATTTTGCAGTAAAATCACGACCCAACCATTACTGATTTCTTAAGGAAAACACTTTGTTTAGCAACCTTCGATTTGAAGTCAAAATTTGGCTACTTCTAGCTATTGCCATTATTAGCAGCTTATTCATTCAAGTTTTTGACCGGATTAATGAGCGAGATAACTTGCTCGAAAGTCGAAAAAGTGAAGTGAAGCATCTTGTTGAAAATGCGTCTTCGCTGCTTAGCTCATTCTACGAACGAAGAGATATATTGGGTGAAGCAGAAGCTAAAAAACAAGCCGTCAACGCTATCAGACACCTAAGGTACGACAATGGCAGCGGATATTTCTGGATCAATGATTATAGCGCGAAAATGGTGATGCACCCTATTAAGCCAGCACTGAACGGCAAAGACTTAAGCGAATTTACCGACCCTAAAGGCACGCAACTGTTTTCCGATTTTGTGAAAGTCGTACGCAGCTCTGAAAGCGGGTATGTCGATTATTATTGGGCTAAACCTGGAAAAGACGAACCTGTTGCAAAAACATCATATGTTCAAGGCTTCAAACCTTGGAACTACATTATCGGCAGCGGTGTATATATTGACGATATCGATGAGCTATTCTGGAAAAAGTCACGATCGTCTATCTTCTTGCTTCTTGCCACGCTCATTGTCGTTGCTGTGATCGCTCGAATGATGACCCAAGACTTGGTCGAACCTTTAAAGCGAATCGTATCAGTCATGAAAGACGCTGCAAACGGAGACTTTCGACAAGAAATTGAGCAAACTGAGCGTCGCGATGAGCTAGGAGGTCTAAGCCGATCGTTCATCAGCATGCAAAGCGCCTTCCGTAGCTTAATCAATCACTGCAAACACGGCTCTGAAGAAATGTCGTTTTCTGCAACCGTCATGAATGACATTACATCAAGAACATCAGAAGGTGTTGACCAACAACACTCTGAGACCGAGCTTCTCGCCTCGGCAATTGAAGAGCTTGCCATGACAATTCAAGAGATTGCTAACAACGCTGCAGAAACCTCAGACCTGACTCACGAAGCAAATACTCAAATAAATCAAGGTAACGAGATGATGCGCAATACCATTGGTGCAATCAGCAGCGTCTCGGATGATATGACACAAGCCAGCCAAGTCATTAGCCAACTTGAAGCCGATGTTCAACAAATTGACACCATTCTTGGCGTCATCAGAAACATTTCTGAACAGACCAACCTATTAGCTTTGAACGCCGCGATCGAGGCTGCACGAGCTGGCGAAACAGGCCGCGGCTTCGCGGTAGTAGCAGATGAAGTTAGGTCTCTCGCACAACGAACTCATGAATCCACTGAAGAAATACAGGCGATGACTGAAGCTCTGCAATCTGCCGCTGCCAATGCAGTTAAAGTAATGGAGGCCGGAAAGATCCATACTCAATCTTGTGTGGATAATGCTTACAGCACCGGAGAGTGCCTAATGATAGCGGGTTCAAAAGTCGCTGAAGTCACCGATAGGAATAATATGATCGCTGCAACGGTGGAACAACAAGGCATCGTTGCGAATGAAGTCAGCAGCAATGTGGTCTCTATCAAAGAGGTCGCTCATGAAACCCACGAAGGTGCGACAACACTTTCACAACATAGCGAAGAGCTACAAAAGCTAACCAGCTCAACTCAGCAACTTCTTGAGCAGTACAAGGTATAGACTTGGAGAGAGCATATTTATAGCTCTCTTTTATTGTTATATTCATTTTATGCCTGATAAACACCGAGATAAGTAGACACATCTAATGAAAACCATATTACGCAAACCACTACACTTACTTATTTCAATCCCTCTACTAAGCTTGTGCTTTGCCCTAACCTGCTCTGCCAATAGCTGGAACTTGGAACATGATGACGACGGAATCAAGGTATATACTCAAGAGATAGAGGGTTCCTCATTCAAAGCATTTCGTGGTGAAACCTCGATTAAATCAAGCCTACATAACTTAATGGCCCACCATACAGACATATCTGCAATGGAACTATGGCTACAAGATTGCGCAAAGA
Source organism: Oleiphilus sp. HI0086 (assembly GCF_001635225.1). Taxonomy (NCBI): domain Bacteria; kingdom Pseudomonadati; phylum Pseudomonadota; class Gammaproteobacteria; order Oceanospirillales; family Oleiphilaceae; genus Oleiphilus; species Oleiphilus sp. HI0086. The sequence continues at coordinate 8,639 of NZ_LWFZ01001081.1, read as the reverse complement.
GTGAAGTTCTTCGAAGAATATCAAATAAAGACTTTTATATTTACCAACGAACGAGTGCCCCCTGGCCTGTAAGCGACCGAGATTATGTACTACATGCCAATATTAAACAAGACCCCAAGACCTATGCTGTAACGATGACTTTCGAAGCCAGCACAGCCGTAAAGCAAAATCACGAAGACTGTGTACCTGTCACACAACTAACAGGTTATTGGCGCTTTACACCACAAGGTGATGGCTATATTTTTGTCGAATATGAAACGCATGCTGATCCTAGCGGAGACCTACCGGCATGGCTCGCCAACAGCTTCGTTGTTGACCAACCGTTAGGCACACTAGAAAAAATGCGTAGACGCGTCGAAAGCAATAGCTATCAGCTGCCCAAAGAAATGTCGTACATCATTGAGCCACCATTACCATTAGCGATCAAAAATAAATCAATTTCCGAGCAAGCCACAAAACATAAGCAATAGACCGCACCCTCATGTATCCGTGACAAAAAGTGCAACTCAGGTCACATTTGTAGTATCATTGCCGCCCATTTTTTAAGCAGCAGAGAAAGAGATTACGAATGCAACTTTCATCTTTAACCGCAGTTTCACCTATCGATGGCCGTTACGGCTCAAAAGTCACTGACCTTAGGGATATCTTCAGCGAGTTTGGACTTATTAAATTCCGCGTAGAGGTTGAAATTCGTTGGTTGCAAACCTTGGCAGCCCACCCTCAAATTGAAGAATTAAAAGCCTTCTCTGCTGACGCCAACAAGTTCCTAGACGATATCGTAAGTAACTTCTCTGTAGAAGACGCAGAGCGCGTTAAAGAAATTGAACGCACTACAAATCACGACGTAAAAGCAGTTGAATATCTCCTAAAAGAAAAGTTCTCTGCAGCAAAAGGCGACTTCCCTGAATTAGAAGCCGATTCCGAGTTCGTTCACTTTGCTTGTACTTCGGAAGACATCAACAACCTATCTCACGGTTTAATGCTTACTAATGGCATGCAGAAGAGTGTTTTACCGTCAATGAAAGAAGTTGTAAACAAAATGGAAGAACTGGCACTTGAGTACGCTGAAATCCCGATGCTTTCACGTACCCACGGTCAAACAGCCTCGCCTTCTACAATGGGTAAAGAATTTGCAAATGTTGTTGCTCGTTTACGCCGCCAGTTGGCTCAAATCGAGAAAGTTGAAATCCTGGGCAAAATTAATGGCGCTGTAGGTAACTACAATGCTCACCTATCTGCCTACCCTGATGTTGACTGGGCTGAAAATGCTAAAACATTCATCGAGAGCCTAGGACTACAGTTCAACCCGTATACAACACAGATTGAGCCCCACGATTATATTGCAGAATTGTTTGACGCAATTGCCCGCTTCAACACGATTCTAATCGACCTAGACCGCGACATTTGGGCTTACATTTCAATGGCTTTCTTCAAGCAGAAAACAATTGCTGGTGAAGTTGGCTCTTCCACGATGCCTCATAAAGTTAACCCTATCGACTTTGAAAACTCTGAAGGCAACTTAGGCCTGGCAAACGCTATATTAGGCCACTTGGCAGAAAAGCTACCTATCTCTCGCTGGCAGCGTGACCTGACAGATTCTACGGTTCTTCGTAACCTAGGCGTCGGCCTGGCGCACAGCATCATTGCTTACCAGTCCACGCTAAAGGGTCTAAACAAGCTTCAAATTAACCCGGAGCGTTTAGCTCAAGACCTCGACAACGCATGGGAAATCATGGCTGAGCCGATTCAAACCGTTATGCGTCGCTATAAGGTTGAACAACCTTACGAGAAGCTTAAAGAGCTAACTCGCGGTAATGTAATGAACCAGGAAACGATTCAAAGCTTTGTGAAGACTTTAGATATTCCAGACTCAGCTAAAGAAGAGCTGCTGAAATTGACGCCTGCTACCTATATTGGTAACGCAATAGCGCAGGCAAACGCAATTAAGAGCTAACTTTCGAAAGATTATAAAAAAGGCGCATTGAGAAAACTCAACGCGCCTTTTTTCTTTCCATTTGAAGACTCTTAAGTAATCAGTTTCGCCCATAAACCCTTTCTCTGTTATAACGGAAGAAACCTAACATTTCTTCTTCCTTCTGGATGGTACCGGCCTCATTTTTAAAGTACTTCTCTCGCAAAGCGCTTAGCTTTTCTACTAAGGCTTCACCTTCAAACTGCTCAGAGACAAGTGAACGCTCTTCCATATATGCGTAACCATTATTCCACCGATCCTCTCTCTCTTGGTCTCGCTTGACCAACCATTCTATCTGGGACTCTTCGAATCCGATGAGCCGCCTCACTTCATTAATTTCATACTGACGTTCTTCACGTGTTAATGCACCGAGTTCGCTTTGTACAATATTAAGACCAAAGACAACTTGAGATAACATACCTTTCGAATCAAGCACCAAATCTTCAACAGAGCCAAAATAGTTTTCATCATAAGCGCTTTGCAATAGATAAACTCGGTCTTGCATGCTCATATCAAGTGACTGGTTAAGCATATTAACGGTAGAGAGCATTGACTCTCGTTTATCTTCTTCAGCACTTCGTTCTTTCTCCCAAATAGCTTCTGCTAACTCCTCACCAAAAATTTCATAGCGCTTTTGCCAAAACATGCCTTGCTGCTGCAACGCAGGCATTTCATTCAGATCTAATATATTAGTCAAGAGCCACTCGTCATAGATATCAAGCATTGCTAATAAAGCAAGAATATCATCTACTAACTCGGGGAAAGCCGTTCGAATAATTCGCTCAAATATTTCCGCACCTGTATCTGGGTAGGACTGTATTAAGTCGTTACGCATTTCTTTCAAGCTTGCGTGAAAAGACGGTAAGTGTTTCTCACTTGAGTGTTCTTGAACCAATAAGCTTACTAAGGCTTCAATCAGCTGCTCAATCTCACTAGGCTCCGCTTTCAAATACTCTGGAATCTGAGGAGTAGGCACATCAAGGTAATCCTCAGTCGAGGAAGATAAAGGTAATGAAGGGCCAAGAGAAACAGGCTCATAGTGCGAATTAAGTGGCTTTTGACTGGCAAATAACTGAATAAGGAAAACGCTTAGTGCGATACTGATAACAGCGATGCCACCCAACAAATAGGGTTTCAAATTTACGTCTTTATTGTGCTCACTCATATCTACTCTCTGAATTATTATTATCTTTAGACATTTCGAGAAAGCGGCGATCCCTGCCGCTCCAAAACTAACTACTCTAGTTTTATAGCAAAGGCTGAAGTACTGGCCAGATCTGTGCTGAAAGGTTATGAGATCCTTCCACGGTCGGATGAATATCATCACTTTCCACCTGAGAAGCAGGTACCGTTCCACGCGGATCTACAAAATGACAATTCGCATTACTCGACACGTCACAAGCATAACCCAGCAAGTCATCTCCATAATTCAATGCTTGAGTTAGATTCGCATTACCTCTAGGTAGCTCGTAATAGCCGAGCCATACAACATTATCGACGCCATCTGCATCCATTTGGTTTAGCAAGTTAACCGCGTTAACATACTGATCTTCAACTAAGCCACGGCAGCTGCTAGAAATGTTCCAGCGATACCACTTAGTACGGCAACCATAAGGGTCGAATAGAGTTGCCGGTATCAAGATATCATTACCGCCGCCATCCATGACAATCGTAGAAATATTCGCATCCGTTGCTTTCGCATCTTGGTACTGTTTGTCTACAGGTGTTGCTAATGAACCACCCGATAACTCAGCGCCACTTTGCGTATAGTTTCGGAAAGTGGTACCGGCATTCGCTTGAAGGTCCTCCTCAATTACACCATTCAAATCGAATATCGAATCACCTAGCGTTACCACGTCCATACGCTGAGCGTTTTCTTCATAAGGGTTTCCCGTACAAGCAACCAAGGAACCGGCAATCGCTAGTGTCCCCACCAGCTTAATCATAGAGCCGCCTTTGTGATACAGTTTTCTTAGATTCATCGTTTTCATGCTTTCTCCAGTTGTTATTTTTGATATGGAGACATGATCCTATAATGATTAATTTAAGTTTAGTGAGGCGCAAAACGTACCAAATAGTGAATATTGTTCATATTTTGCACCCTCGATAATACACGAGCTAAAAAGAGAATAGATTTGTGATTTCATTGACAAAAAAAGGGCCTTCCCTGGCCCCACTAACTATGTAAATCTAATTAAGTCGAGTGAATGTATTTACCCGAATTACAATACAGGCTGAAGCACAGGCCAAATCTGATTTGCCAAGTTAATAGATCCTTCTGGGGTTGGGTGAATATTATCGCTTTCAACTTGAGATGCTGGAACAGTGCCACGCGTATCGACAAATGAGCAGCTTGCATTCGTCGCTACATCGCAAGCATAACCAAGCAAGTCATCACCGTAATTTAAGGCTTTTGTGAGGTTTTTATTGCCACGAGGTAACTCGTAATACCCTAGCCATATCACGTTCTGAACATCATCACTTTCCATCTGATTGAGCAGGTTTACTGCATTAATATACTGATCCTCAATCAAGCCACGGCAGCTTCTTGAAATATTCCAACGCCACCAGTGAGTACGACACCCATAAGGGTCGAATAGCATTGCGGGGATAAGAATGTCGTTACCGCCGCCATCCATAACAATGGTATCGATATTTGCGTCTGTAGACTTAGCATCCTCATATTGTTGATCGACGGCTTTAGCCAAGGCACCACCAGACAACTCTGCTCCGCTTTGCGTGTAATCTCGAAAGGTCTCACCGGCATAGGATTCGAGCGTCTCTTGAATGACACCATTAAGATCAAAGATCGAGTCGCCCAGAGTAATAACGTCATTGCGATCTGCCACTTCTTCGTAAGGGTTACCTGTACAACCGACAACACTCACAGAAACTATACAGGCAGCTGCAAATTTGACAGCCTTAGCCATCTTCACTGGCAGGTCTATCAATTTTTTTTGTTTTAATCTAATCATTTTGCTTCTCCAGCTTTTTGATTGTTTTATGGAGAAACAACGATAACGCAGTCATGAATTTTTTTAGGTATAGGATTACGTACAGATCTCATAGATCAGTGCGCAATTTGCCTTAGGGTTCATTGCACATTCGTCTGGCCAAATCATCTCTAGCGTGCTGAATAAGTGTTAAAGGATCTCGCGCTACGGAAGTGAAAACATGCAAACCACCTAAAGGCATAATGCCCTTCTGTGTTATTTCACCGATAGACCGACAATAGTGCTTCAGGTTCCCGGCCGCATCCGGTTGTGAGGTTGAAGGCATCAATATCGCCACTTCATTTCGATCCAAACTAACAAGACTAAATGCGCTATCCAACTCTGTTGATAAGCACGCTTTAACCTCATCACGCCACTGAGACTCTATTCGCAACAATGCAAGGGCATGTGACGCTTGGTCGTCTCTGCCAATCAAATCAGTCAGGCGCGCTTCTAAACCTTTTTGGTTTAACAAACCTGTTTCAGTATCATGAACATCCAACCATTTCCTCTCATCTACAATAGTTGGTTCAGCTAAAGGTGTCGCGATGACCAAAACTTGCCGAGACGAGATAGAGACAGACTCTTCCTGCTCTCCATAAACAGGCGTATAACGCCAAGAAAGGCAGTGCTGATGCCCTGACACAGAAGTGATATAAGCAACATGTTCAAACTCTGACAAAACCCCTCTAGTGATATCCTCAAGCCGCCGGGAGACTAAGCCCCCCTTAGCCTGAATGAGAGAATCCAACGAGCTCCCTTCGAGACTTTCTGAGCTTAATTCAAATAAAGATTTTAGATAGCGATTAACAGACAATAAGCGCCCGCCACCATCAACTACTGCGATACCCACAGGAACTGAGTCATTCACACTCTCTGATAATAGTTTCTCGCGCTCCAAAGCTTCTGTGCGTGCATCCAAAGCATTTGACGTTTCGACTGCCAAGCGCTCAACTGCATCGGCACGATGTAGCTTACGTAAAGGCTGGCGTAATAGTATAAACAGTAGAAATTCACCGACAAGCAACGCTAAGAAACTATAACTGAACGTTTGAGAGATCGTTTGATCTAATAAGGAGTAGTCTTCAGACACATTTGATATTACAACTAGTTGATTTTGCTGCAAAGGCATCGCCTTCAATTCATAAATATTTGGAGACAAATCCAAAACCTGAATTCGGCGACTTAATTCATCAAGAGAGTACGAACGCGAAGCCTGATCAAGCACGACTCTGCTTTCCAAGGGGTTGGTTAAAGCCATTAGATCACGCTCCCAAAATGGAGAAACAGGCAGCCCCTTGACCCCTGCACTAAATGGGTCCGTATTCTTGCTTAGCAAAACCGTATCAATATTTGAGACGTGCTGAAACCTAAGCATTACATTACTTAATGGCTCTGCCAGAACGATGACACCCAAAACATCCCCCTGATAAAGCATGGCAGTGTAAGTCACAATTCGGCAAACAGAGTTACAATCTACACGCCAAGAGGGCGCTTCTCTCTGGAGCACCTCCCTAACACTCTCTTGGTGTTGCAATGAGTCAGTCGAGTGTAATATACCAAGCTGAGTATCAAACAAAGCCAATACTGACAATCCCCCATCGGCTTGTAAATTCCAATCAAGCTCTTCTATTTCACTGCGAAAACTTTCGACATCGTTTCCCCGGATTGCCTCCATTAAAATTTTATTCAAACTTGCCGAGTTCGCTAGCTGTATCACTTTATCCGCAGAAGTTTCTATCAAACGATTTAATTGCTGTTCATATTGGGCATGCACAATAAGCCGGTTAGACTCAAACTCATGCGTTTTCCACTGAGACATCAACAAAGAAAAGGCCAACACAATTAATGTGAATACAAGGCTAATCGCTCCAAACGTTTGCCAATTAATGTTAAAACCTTTGTCTTTCCATCCTGAGGGTAATGTCTCGTCAATCATCTACTACCACCTATAGGCGAGCTGAAAAAGAACTGCTGTCCAGTATGGATCCTGCTCGTCTGAAATCGAGTTATCACGACTAAACAACCTCGAGTAACCCTCAATATAATGAATCTCAGCGCGAAGAAGCCAGTTCTCATCAGGTCTAAATGCCAGACCAAAATTAGCATCGTCAAATGAGCTCTTTGGGTCTGACGAGCCCCTCAGCTTTGTTTGTTCATAGCGAGCATACATTTCCCAGAATTCATCAAAACGATAAACACTCTGCAAGTAATAAGCTTCTTCATAAAAATCATTAACAGCCTCGCTTGCCAGTGCCGGAATATTAGTCTGGAATTTATGGCGCAAATACTCAAACGTGACAGACCATTGGAATTGGTTGTATTCAAGTGATGTCACGATATTTTCGGAGTAAAATGACGCGTCAGGCTCAACAATCATAAGTAAAGGGTCGTCACCTGCAGGAAACTCAACTGATACTTCGTACTCTGGTTTGAAGTACGTTATGGAGGCACGCCAACCATCAAACTCTTCTCCATATATTATTTTGGCTAACAGGCTACGATCTCCTTTGAGTTTGCTTGGAGAAAGTTGTGAGGCCTCTTCCAACTCATCTTTATCAGCAACAGGCTGGCTCAAGAAAAGTTGAAATGCTAAAGGCTCACCAGATAGGTCATAAGAACCAAAGAATTCCACACCATCAGCGGAATAAAAGGAGTTACGAGTCATGTCAAAATAAACGGCTTGCGGCATCACCACCCCCGTTCGGGTATGGGGAATATCCCGAGTCTCATTATAAAAACCATATTGGCTTTCAAACAGCATCAGGCTTTAGGCGCTTTTTCAAAGCCGAATTTTCACAAACACCTATAGAGTTTCTCGAAAAGCATTGTTCAGCAAAAATTTGTTCCAATCTTGAAAACTAGGCGTCACCTTCTCCGCCTTTTTAATCTGGATATTATTAACGAAGATAGTAAGTCAAGCATGAGCTAGCTCAAACATAGCTCGAAGCACCTAGCGAGGCACAGTGACCTCTGCCTACAAATCTCCGAGCACTAATGCACCGCTTTCCAATAAGTTGGCAATAACGCTTTTATCCTGTTTATCTGAAACTAAATCTAGTATTCGCTGACGACAAAGATCTTGTCTGTCGGCGAGTTCTTCAGCCAATGCGGCTGAACATTTATAAGAAGTACCATCAACATAAAGCAGACACTCCTTGAAGGTGGTATAGGCAAAGCGTGAAGCAGGGTTACGCTGAATTAGCTCACCCTCACCAAGGAGCGACTCCCAATCCTCAATACTTTCGCCGACAAGCTCAAGCTCAGGATACTTCCTTTCCGTTACATACTCCCCTAGCCAGTTTGCAAGCAAGGTCTCATTGGTCAAGGCCTCGCTCAACATTTCACGCAAGCGAGTGATAGCAGCTTCAGGGATATTACCTCGGGCAGCTTTTAAAGCCTCGATGCTATCCTGATAACGCTCATCCTCTTTCAAGCCCTCCAAGGCTGCTGTCGCTACACCGTCGACAATATCTCGAATGCTCGGAGCGCGAAAACCAACTGAATAGGTCATGCTGTTTTCTACAGAGACTCCTAAGTGCGCATGCTTGGCGGGAATGTAAAGGATATCACCCGGTTCCAAGGTTACTTCCAATTTAGGCTCAAATTCAGTCAGGATACGCACAGAGGTATCTGGTACCAATTCACTGTCGGCGCTACAAACCTGACCTACT
>NZ_LWFZ01001080.1:0-1200 GCF_001635225.1 Oleiphilus sp. HI0086 | reverse complement strand
GTCGCTACACGAGTCAATTCGGAACTTTCACATCGATGCTTCCAGTGAGACGGCTAAAGATGACCTGTCTACTATAGAGGATGCGTCCGACCGACTCGCGTATGTGGTTGATATGACCAATAAGGCTGCAAACAAGACCTTGGATCTTGTCGAAGAAACCATGCCTTATGCTTCAGGAATCAGCCAGGAAGCGAAAAAACTCAAGATGGATTGGTCTCGCTTACAGCGTAAGGAAATGAAACCTGATGAGTTTAGAACGCTGACAGCCACAATGGGAACTTTCCTTGGAAAGTTGTGTGAGGATTCAGATAAAGTAAATGATAATCTCACGCAAATACTGTTAGCGCAGTCTTTCCAAGACTTAACTGGTCAAGTGATTCAACGAGTCACCGGATTGGTTAAAGATGTTGAAGAGAATCTTGTTAATTTGGTCAGAATGGCCGGTAAGGTTGACCAGATTACAGGAACAGTCCACGAAGTAGAAAAACAAGAAACAGGCATTGAGGGTGAAGGTCCACAACTCCATGCAGAGCAACGCGAAGACGTTGTTTCTGGCCAGGATGATGTGGATGATTTGCTGTCCAGTCTAGGATTTTAAAGGGGCGTAGAAGATGGGGTTTGAAGCGGATGATGAGATACTTCAGGACTTTCTTGTAGAGTCTGGAGAGATACTCGAGCTTCTTTCAGAGCAACTGGTTGATCTAGAGCAAAATCCAGACGATAAAGATTTGCTAAACGCAATTTTTAGAGGGTTTCACACTGTAAAGGGTGGAGCAGGCTTTTTACAGTTGGATGCACTGGTCAAGTGTTGTCATATTGCAGAAAACGTGTTCGATATTCTGCGAAATGGTAAGCGAAGTCTTGATGCTGACTTAATGGATGTCGTTTTACGTGCGTTAGACTCTGTAAACGAAATGTTCAGTGAAGTCAGAGATGGCCAAGATCCAACCCCAGCTGACCCACAGCTTTTAAGTGACTTAGAACGTTTTGCGAAACCTGCTGACGCTGCGCCTGCTGCTGAACCTGCAGCTGTTGAACCAACACCGGAGCCGGTTGCTGCAGAAGCCTCTGCTGAAGAGGCTGATATTACTGATGATGAGTTTGAACAGCTCTTGGATGCATTAGATGATGATGCGGGTAAAGGGAGTGCACCAGCGGCATCCGAACAAGAATCTGACGAAATTACCGATGACGAATTCG
>NZ_LWFZ01001079.1:0-1295 GCF_001635225.1 Oleiphilus sp. HI0086 | reverse complement strand
ATGTCTGCTTTTAGACACTTTTTACCTATGATTGTCTGCGCGATGCTGGCTGGACTGCTCTCTGGAGCAAGCTACGCCACAGATAATAAGCGGTTTGAATCGTCCGTTCGAATTGGTTACGTACCTCATCTTTCTTTCAAAGTTGATAACGGTATTGCTTCAGGAAGTCTTGCAAATTTGATGGAATGCTCGAGCGCATACTTTTCTCATGTCGAGTTTGTCGAAATGCCAGACTACTCATTCATGGAAGGTGCGCTTGATAGTAATGTGATTGATATTGGTTTGAATATGGTCAAGACCAAATCGCGGGATAAAGTCGCTGAATATGCCTTTGACCTATATACCTCACGTATTTTACTCGTGGGTAATGGTAATTCCCGAAACAATCAAGGTGCAGGTATTCTTGCGGTTAAACAAGGCAGTGATATCGATATTTTGTTGTTGGCTAAGGGCTATCAAGTTAACACTCAAGCTTATTCGATTGATAGGCTGATCGAGATGTATCGTGAAGGACTCATTAATTCATTTGCAGAGTCAGAAGTGAGTATCTTTGATGCGCTTCAGGCTTTGGATGCGGATGAGGTCGATTATGATTATGAAGTACTGGCCGAAGCCGCTGGCGGAGCTTATGTCGCTAAGCACTTCTTGAAAAATAACCCCTCAGTGATTAAAGACTGGCAGCAAGTAACGAGTGTTTGTGCTTACCTTGCACCCAAGATCGAATTATAAGTAGATCCTGTTGTCAGGCCTATGCTCCCTTGATTCGGGCTGATCATCCCTAGGAAATTATGCCTCTTTTCTGATAGAATCCGCGTGCGCCGTAGAGATAGCTGTATAAGTTTTGTGCAGTTTTACGGTGCCATATTCTAGCGATTTACGAAAGAGGTTCGTTGCATGTCTGTTGTTCGATGGCTATTAGGCCGTATTATTCTATTAGTTGATTTTCTGTTTAAGCCTCGTAAACCCAAGCTTTCCAGCGAGAAGCAGTTAGAACTGGACGCGGCGACGCAGAACATATCGCTATATCAGTATGCTGCCTGTCCATTTTGCGTAAAGGTTCGATGGGCTGCGCGTCGTCAGGGCTTAAATATTGAGACTCGTGATGCGAAACGCAATAAGCAGTTTGCTGAAGAGCTACAGTCCGGTGGAGGAAAGCTTAAGGTGCCATGCTTAAGAATAGAAAAAGATGGTGAGCAACAATGGATGTATGAGTCGTCAGATATTATTTCTTATCTTCAAGAGCAATATACATAAGAGAGTCCTGCAGAGGGCCCCAGCCCTCGCTATGCGGAGTT
>NZ_LWFZ01001078.1:0-646 GCF_001635225.1 Oleiphilus sp. HI0086 | reverse complement strand
CCTGACCCAGACTATCGCCGCATGTGCAGTGACGAGTCAGAGTTATCTAAAACAAACACCTTTTTTCTCCAGCGTTTGATTAGCTTTTTTAACAGTCAGGATTGTCTGCTATTTTGCCAAGAGAATCAGTCTCAGCTTCCTGCTGTTCCTGCGGCTGCGACGACTCAGGTACAGGCCCTACCCACACCTGACCAGCGCGAAGCAATTGAGCTAATCACTCATGTTGTCGAAGGGCACCGTAGACGGCCACTGATCGTCACCGCCGATAGGGGACGAGGCAAAACCAGCGCGCTTGGCATTGCCGCGGCGAAGTTGGCCCTCAAATATAAAAAATCTATTTTGATTACAGCCCCCTCAAAACGAGCTTGTGCCAATGCATTCTTCCACTTTTCAAAATACATTACAGATGAGNGTGGCAACCACGATAGTTATTCTCACTGTCTGAAGTTTATATCGCCTGATGAGCTCTTACTTACCAAGCCCGAGTGCCAGTTACTGCTAATCGATGAAGCTGCCGGAATTCCAGCGTCTACATTGAGTGAACTACTAAAGCACTATTCTAGAATCGTATTTTCAAGCACCATCCATGGCTACGAAGGCAATGGTCAAGGCTTTGCAATTCGTTTTAAGAAACAACTCGACCTAC
>NZ_LWFZ01001077.1:0-593 GCF_001635225.1 Oleiphilus sp. HI0086 | reverse complement strand
GAGCAAAACTGGAGAAATGATTGTTACCGTACTGGGTTCCTGTATTTCTGCCTGTGTTCGAGATGTGCAACTTGGTATAGGTGGAATGAATCACTTTATGTTACCAGAGCAAGGGGCTCATTCGACGGAAAAGTGGGGAGCTTCAGAAATAAGCAGTGCCTCCAGGTACGGAAACTGGGCGATGGAATTTCTTATTAACGAAATCCTAAAGCTTGGTGGTACGCGTCGAAATCTCGAAATCAAAGTTTTTGGTGGCGGCAATGTTCTTAGCAACATGACTGACATTGGTAAGCGAAATATAGCGTACGTAAGAAAGTACATTTACGAAGAAAATTTTGAGCTAGCAGCGGAAGATGTTGGTGATATATACCCGAGAAAGGTCTTGTATTTTCCCGATACCGGTGCAGTTAAAGTAAGAAAGCTTAGAGAAACAACAAACGATACAGTCTTGCAAAGAGAGATTAGCTATAGCAATGACTTGAAGCAAAAGTCCGCACCAAGCGGTGGTGTTGAGTTGTTTGACTGATTCGCGCAGTAATATGTCGTACTTTTCGTGGAGAAGTAGGTTTGAGTAAGATAAAAGTTTTAATTGT
>NZ_LWFZ01001076.1:0-858 GCF_001635225.1 Oleiphilus sp. HI0086 | reverse complement strand
TTTCTGCGCCATAAGCTTTAGCAACTGCTCAATATCTAACTCGGACGAGAGTTCAGCGCTTGCCAATAAAAGTATCTCAAGGTCTAAAGAACGTTCCTTTAGCTGAATACTGTGTCTATCCAGTTGGTCTTTGAGGCTTAGGTGTTGATGGGAAAGCTGTTCAGCCATGCTGTTGAAACTGTCAGCAAGTTCCTCCAATTCGTCCCCGGTATCTAAATTGACTCGATAATCCCATTCTGAGCTTTTAAGCCTCTGAGTCGCCTTAACCAGGTCGTTAATGGGACGTGTAATCGAACGAACTAGCTGGAAGCTAAAAAAGACAAGGAAAAAGACGAGAAGCGTGCCGCTAATGACAACGCTTTTTTGTGCGCCATAACGCATCTCAGATGCTTCATGAAAAGCTTTTTCTAATTCATGGTCAAGAAAAATATGAATCTGGTCTAGCTGTGTGGTGATTTTCTGGCCTAATGCATCGAACTCACTCAACAAGCTGTTTTTCCCGCTAGTTTCGGTAGAACCCGCTAAAACTAATAGGTTCGAGCTCAGGCTAGATAAGCGAGCAATGTCACTTCTAACTCGTTTCAACAGAAATTGTTCTTTTTCAGCTAATATGGGTTTATGCTCAATTGTTTCCAAGAGAGCGTTTAGCTCGTCAATAAGATTACTGAACTGTGAACCTTCTTTTTTGACTCGAATAGAAGCCCGTTGTTCGGCTAATAGGGATACAAACACAGTTTGTGCTTGATCGACTATTCCAGTATGGCTAATAATTTTGTCTACCAACAAAAACTTCTTATCTATCCTAGATTGCTCAAATAAAACGTAGGCTAGTGTCGCGGAAATTAATACCAGACACAC
>NZ_LWFZ01001075.1:0-966 GCF_001635225.1 Oleiphilus sp. HI0086 | reverse complement strand
TTAAATTGCTCACGCTTCATCAGCGAGTTACTGACTTCACGCGGGTTAGGGCTCAACAAGGTACCGTCTTCCGTTTCACCAAAGGCGGCTTGAAGCTCGACGTTTCGTCCAAAGCGCATATGGACAGAACCTTCTGACGGGTTCTCCAGAATATTACAGGTACCATCTTCTGTTCGAGCGGTGTGGCTTCGCTCATCACAGACAATACCTTCGTTTGCTAGTTCAAAGTCTTCTGTCGAGATCATATTGTTCTCGAGCAGCTCACCTCGTTCCAAGCCAATTATTAGTGCAGCGCCTGCTACACCGAGTGTGCCGTATTTGACCAGGGCCGGCCAGGTTACCCATACCGAGTTAATAATCATGTGTCGTCTCTCCGTCCATTATTTTTGTTTTCTTTGACAAAAAACCCTTTCCCTAAGCAGGTGCATATTGGGGGATACGCTCGACCCCTGCTTGAGGAAAAGAGGACAACTTTTGTCAAGTAACCGGCAGGGTAAGGATAGTGTTAAAACTTTAACACCCTCCTAAAGGATGGGGAGATACAAAAATCAAGGTACACTCGATCTCTTAAGCCTGTTTCAGCCTGAGTTCAAACGTTAATAGATAAATTACCGACAATTACAGCAAAAGTCATAAAACATGGCCTATTTCACACTTTGAATAGTGGTATTTCACAATNTTTAAAAGCGCTATTGAGATCGAAAAGGACATAATGCAGTCTTAATTAGTAGACGCATGTATGCCATATAGAGTCAGAACAATAACAAGGAATCAGGACGAGCGGTGGCACTATGAATACTCATATCAAGCGAGATGATCTAATAGCACTATTGGATAAGGGGCTAGGCTACCCTCTTGTTCTCATGGTGGCACCACCCGGTTCCGGAAAGAGTGTTTTGCTGGATCAATGGGTAACTCGGCAAAAATCCATTCATACTGAATGTCAGACCTTGCAATTCCAGACCT
>NZ_LWFZ01001074.1:0-1195 GCF_001635225.1 Oleiphilus sp. HI0086 | reverse complement strand
CGATATTCTGTCACTCTTCAGCCTTATTTGTATCAGGTTAATACAGTCAATTTTAGCTTTGAGACATTAACGAAGAAGAGATGAAGTGAATGCCGTTGAAAACACTGAAATTTATCGCCAAGAGTACACAACCATAGTTATCGCTTTAGTTATATTAAGGCCAGATGAGTGTCTGATAGAGTTTATTAAAAGTGCTTTTGGGATATTAGAACACTTTTTTTAGTCACTAGAATCGAACCTTCAAGCGAAAATAATTGTGCGTGATCCAATAATATATTCTTCACGTACTTTATTGTTCTTCACTCTATAAGTTGAATTTAAATGAAAAAAATTACTGGCATGCTTTTGACAACTTGCTTATATACACTCTCCTTTCAAACAGCATTAGCCCAGGACACAAAAACAGCTATGGTGCCCTTACCTTCAATTGATGACTTTACGCGGGGCAATGATGGCTGGGCCTTCGGACTTGGCCTGGCTGTTGAATACGAATCAGCCTACGAAGGGTCTGATGAATTTGGCGCAGAAGTCGATCCTGCCGGTGCGGTGCAATGGCGTAAAGGTGATAATATTTTCTTCTGGGCCGGTGAGGCGCTCGGGTGGCGTGGTCTTCGTTCTGACACATGGCTATTCGAGGCTGTCGTGGGCTTCGATGAGGGGCGTGAAGAAAGTGACTCTGATGACGGTCGTTTGGATGGTCTCGGTGAAGGAGATGAGGGAACTGAACTAGTTTTGCAAGCACGCCATGCTTTCGATACCGACTGGCGTTATTGGCTGGATGCTCGAGTGGTGACCGGTGAAAACGGAAGTCTTGGTCTTTTTGGCGTGGGGCACCGCTTCGGTGGTCAGAACGACGGAACCGGCCATGAAATTGCCATCGCTTTGGTATTTCACGATAGTGATTATGTCAATAAAGATTTTGGTATAGATGCAGAGCAGTCAGTTGCATCGGGACTGAATGAGACCGACCTGAGTGGAGGATTTCGCTCGTTTGGATTTAATTACAATTATCGCCATTATGTAAATGAGAATTGGCAGGTTTTCGGCGAGGCGGTTTATGAGCGTTATAGTAGTGACATTGCGGATAGCCCAATCGCACGCAACAACTATGAAGCTGAGGTCGGCGTTGGATTCATTTACGTTTTCTAGAACACCTATCAAGTATTCACCTAGAAGCCTCATTTTTAGTTTATTT
>NZ_LWFZ01001073.1:0-767 GCF_001635225.1 Oleiphilus sp. HI0086 | reverse complement strand
GAGCTGAAGCCATTACATGGTCAGTCTCAGGAAAGTGTGTACTCGACTTAAAGTCTTCAGGTTTCCGATTTAAATATCTCGCCGCCGTTTGAAGCACATCCAAGGCGATTAAACGATAAGTCGTCAGCTTACCTCCTGCAACGCTCACCATGCCTCGATTATCCCAGACAACATGTTCACGCTTTTCATCAGAAGGCTTTGCCGGTTTACTCAAGTCAGCTTCTTGCTTGCTAGAATGTTTACTGACAACAGGGCGAACACCCGAGTACGTCGCTATAACATCGCTTTCAGAAATCAAACTATTTGGGAATTGCTGATTCACAGCAGCTAACAGATACGCTACTTCGCCAGCGCTTATGCTGGACTCGTCTCGACTACTTTGCTTGTGATCAAGGTCCGTTGTCCCGACAACCGTCACACCTTCCCAGGGGAAAGCAAACACTGGCCGCTTATCTTTCGGGTGAAAAAAACTCACAGAATACGCCACTGGCAAGCGCCACTGAGGCAAAACTAAATGGCTGCCACGCAGAGGCCTTATTACTTTGTTTTCACCGAGCTGTTGTCGAAGTTCATCTGTCCATACCCCGGCAGCATTGATGACAACATTTGCCTGCAACTCAAACTGTTCAGCACTCAGTTGGTCTTTCAGCAAGACGCCCGTGACTCTGTCATTTTCGTCCTTGCTTACTTGCTCTGCTCGCAGATAATTGATCGCAACACCGCCGTCGCGATTGCCCTCTTCCAATACACGTAAAACCAAACGAGCA
>NZ_LWFZ01001072.1:0-575 GCF_001635225.1 Oleiphilus sp. HI0086 | reverse complement strand
AGTGCCTGCCTTGATCGCATCGTGTGCCATCATCGCCGCTTTCATACCTGAACCACAAAGCTTGTTGATTGTGGTAGCACCCGTTGCATCAGGTAGGCCTGCTTGACGCATTGCCTGGCGAGCTGGGCCTTGCTTAAGACCGGCTGGCAATACGTTACCCATGATCACTTCTTGTACGTCTTCAGGCTTAAGGCCCGCACGCTCGACCGCTTCTTTGATAACGATGCTGCCTAGCTCAGGCGCAGGAACAGTAGACAGGCTACCTTGAAGACCACCCATTGGTGTACGAACACCGCTTACAATTACAACAGAATCTTGCTTAGACATATTAGCCTCTTACGTTTTACTCGTGGCCGAGCCACAAAGAGTGCACCCTCGTGAGGTGCCGGAAATACAAACGAAGCCAAGGATAGTGACCTTAGCCCACCAAATCGGTCGCAGATTGTATCAAGGATCTCGTTTTTGAACCAATTTGTTTGCTGTAAGGAAAGGTAAAGGCTTGCGGTTTACCTGTAGAGGACACCAAGCAATTAGCTTACACAGAGTGCCAAGTGTTTTCGGTTTAGGTCGATAAT
>NZ_LWFZ01001071.1:0-6253 GCF_001635225.1 Oleiphilus sp. HI0086 | reverse complement strand
TCGTTAATAGTTCGGTAGCTGTATTGGAGTCAAAGCTATCATTCAAGGCCTTGACTCGAACCTCATAGGCATCAGCCTGTTCGAGTGCGCTGCCGGATATCTCGATAGAGAAGTTATGCTCTTTAGCTTTTTCTTGACGATGCTCTTCCGTCGAAAACCATGAATCCAGCTCATCTCGACTTAAATAACTGACAAAGTACTTTCCTTGCGACTGATCTATATCAGAAACCAGCACCTCTGAAGCTTTAAGCGCTTTACCTACTTCTCTCCATGACCGAAGGTAACTAAGGTTTAGCTTTAGGTACTTTCCGCCTTGATCATCTTCTAGCAAAAAAACACGTGGTTCACCACTAATGTCATTTGCAAGTAGGGAGTGTCTATTTCGCTGGACATCTGAACTAACAAACTCGCCAACCGCATTTAGTATCTTTGTTTCAACCTTAGGTAAAGATGCAGCCTTACTCCATGAGGCTTCAGTAAGAACACCTCCCGCTGGCACTAGCTTCACCTGTAGCTCGGCAGTATTGCGCCTAACACCTTGAAGTAAGTTTGCCAGTAAAGCAACCTGCCCTGTCATCCCGGACTCACGCACAAGCTCATACAACGGTGAGCTTTCGGCAATAGCCTGAGTCATTACATAACCCTGCTGGATTAACTGCTGGCTAGTTTTTACGCCCTGCTCTTGCCAAAAAAAATCGAGCATTGGCCAAACTTTTCCTGGCGAAGAGTACAAGCGCAGCCAGGTCTGATCTTCAATTGACTCAACCAAATATGGATCTGCACTTAAAGCTGCCGTAGCATTTGGAGGTTTAGGTAGCTCATAACCCTCCTGATCAGAACTGGCCGCTTTACGATCAACGTTCGGAATAGGATAACGAGAACCAATTTTTAGATCTGAATACCCCTCCGGCACAGTAATCCTTTGGCTTGTCTCAGCAGCATTGTACTCCCCAGATCTGTCTTTGATCAGCCCACATGCCGTTAATGCGAAAGCAGAAAAAACCAGTAAGGCCCGACGGGCAATAATTTTAATAGTTATATCACTCATCAAATCAGTTTTTTCGCTGTTAACGCAGACTCTACTTGCGAATGATATTGTTTGCTTAGCTCAGTCAATGGCAAGCGAATACCTGAGCCAATCAGACCCATTCTATTTAACGCGAACTTAACAGGTATGGGGTTAGCTTCAACGAACATTGCTTCGTGAACTGACGCCAACTGATCATTCAAAGTTTGAGCTTGCTCAGCCTTACCATCAAGCGCTAGGCGACAAAGCTGACTCATCTCAGCAGGAAGTACATTAGCTGTAACTGAAATATTGCCTTTGGCACCCGCCAAGATCAACTTATA
Organism: Oleiphilus sp. HI0086; assembly: GCF_001635225.1. Classification (NCBI taxonomy): domain Bacteria; kingdom Pseudomonadati; phylum Pseudomonadota; class Gammaproteobacteria; order Oceanospirillales; family Oleiphilaceae; genus Oleiphilus; species Oleiphilus sp. HI0086. The sequence goes on along the minus strand of NZ_LWFZ01001071.1, from coordinate 4,903 downwards.
AGCAGTTTCATCATCACCCGAATAGACCGGCATTTTGCCATTTAAGGACTTGATGAGTTCACTGCCACGAGCAATATCACCTGTGGCGTCTTTAATGCCGACAATATTAGGTACATCAGCTAAACGAAGAACCGTCTCGTTCTGCATATCAACAACTGTTCGACCCGGTACGTTGTAAAGAATCTGATCAATTTCTACTGCTTCAGCAATCGCTTTATGATGAAGGTATAGGCCTTCTTGAGTAGGCTTGTTGTAATATGGCGCCACCAGCAAGCATGCATCAGCACCAAGCTTCTTAGCTTCACGCGTGAGTTCAATAGCCTCTGAAGTAGAGTTTGCGCCTGTGCCAGCGATAACAGGAATTCTTCCAGCAATACGTTTAATTATATGATCGATAACGCTGCAATGCTCTGCAGGGTCGAGCGTTGCAGACTCACCAGTGGTACCAACAGCAACAATAGCATTAGTTCCTTTTTCGACATGGAAGTCCAGCAGGGAATCCAAACGTTCCCAATCAAGACTTCCGTCTTCAAACATGGGCGTTACCAGGGCAACAATGCTGCCTTCAATCATATTGATCTCCAAGAAAATATCTGCGCACTTTTTACTCAAAAACAGATACTGAAACGGTACAAAGTAAAAACAATCGCGTATGTTAATGCCGAGATGGTTTTTTCACAAGTAAACATGCCTTACTATATGGCAAAGAAACAAAAATATCGTCCAACAACCCACTCAACTAAGGCGAAATTATGGGCAATACAGATCACAAACCAAACTTTTTGGTTATTTCTTCTATTGGCACCGACAAGCCAGGTATCGTTAATGAGCTAGCAAAAGCCTGCTCGACCAACCAATGCAATATCATAGACAGTAGAATGACAGTGCTCGGGGGCGAATTCGCCGTGATAATGATGGTTTCCGGCGCTTGGGATGCTATAGCAAAACTTGAAGCGAGCCTACCAGCACTGTCCGAGTCACTTGGTCTTACCACCACTGCGAAGCAAACACAGCAGCGGGACAGCCACCCTGCACTAGCGTATACGGTTAGCGTTGTTGCATTGGATAACCCGGGTATCGTTCACGAGATTGCACAGTACTTTTCCTCTCAGAATATAAACATTGATGATTTGCAAACCGGAACCTACAGTGCCCCGCACACCGGTACACAAATGTTTAATCTATCAATGACAATTCGACTGTCAGCTGATACTCACATTGCTAGCTTGAGAGATGAGTTTATGGACTTTTGCGACGAACGTAACCTCGACGCGATCATTGAACCTTTGCGCTAGCAAACTTATTTAACTTAACACTACACAGCAACTAAGGGCTACGCATAAAATGGTAACTTTAAACGAAAAGGTCGGTGCCTTCACTGCCGCAGCAACGTCAGAAACAGAGATAACGAATGACAGCTTAAAGGGCAAAAATACGGTTATTTATTTTTACCCAAAAGACAACACGCCAGGCTGCACAACTGAAGGCCAGGAGTTCAGGGACTCAATTAAAGAATTTGAAGCCTGCAACACTCAGATTCTAGGTGTTTCAAGAGACTCTATGCGCACTCACGAGAACTTTAAAAAGAAACATGAATTCCCTTTTGAGTTAATCAGTGATCCGGAAGAAGAATTTTGTAAGCTTTTTGACGTAATTAAACTTAAAAAGCTTTACGGCAAAGAATATATGGGAATTGAACGCAGCACCTTTATCATCAATGCAGAAGGCACTCTTGTTAAGGAATGGCGCAAAGTAAAAGTCAAAGGCCATGTTGCTGAAGTACTCAAGGCTTGCAAAAGTCTCTAGTCAAAAGAAGTGGCGCCATAACAAGCGCCACTATTACTAAATTTCGCTAGTTTAGATAGAAGTTTCTACTCCCCCTCTTCTTGGCCAGGCAGTGACAACAGCCTTTATCATCGTAGCCAGAGGGATGGCAAAAAACACGCCCCACACCCCCCAGATACCACCAAAAAATAATACCGATACAATTATTACCGCTGGGTGAAGATTAACAACCTCTGAAAATAGCAATGGAACTAGAACGTTTCCATCGATCACCTGAATCACCAGAAAAATTAGCATGACGTAGTAAAACTCTTCATGCAGGCCAAATTGGAATAAGGCAATGAGCGCTACGGGTATTGTCACCAATATGGCACCAATGTAAGGAATAACAACAGATAAGCCAACCAGAATAGCCAATAGAGCCCCATAATTAAGACCCATAAAAATAAAGCCAATATATGTTGTTCCACCTACAACCGCGATTTCAACAAACTTTCCTCGAACATAGTTTGCGAACTGGAGATTCATCTCCTCCCAAACCTGAGTCATTAAGCGCCTATTCTTGGGCAAGATACCGACAATAGAGTTAACGATTGAGTCTCTGTCTTTAACAAAGAAAAAAACCAACAAGGGCACGACAATCAAATAGATCATAGCCGTGATAAACACGGGAACACCCTCAATAGATTGTGACACTAACCACTGACCGAAATTAGCAACCTCTCCTGTAGCCTGCTGAACTAAGGCATCAAGCTCCGATATAGTAATAATATGAGAATAATCTTCTTGTAGGGTAAAAATATGAGATTTAAGATTGTTAAGAATATTGGGCGCATCTCCGACCAACGATGAGAGCTGTCGCCATACCAACGGCATTACCGAAAATATAAAACCGAACACTACCCCTAGGAATAATATATAAGAACTGTAAATCGCAGCCTTATTGTTCATTCCCTTGGACACGAGATAAGCAATAAAGCCTTGAAGCACATATGCGAGGATAACGCTGGCAATAACCGGCGCCATAATGTCGCCCCAAAGCGATATAAACACCAAACTTCCGCCGATTAAAATCAACAGCACAACAGCTTCTTCGTCTGAAAAATATCGGTCAACCCAAGACCGTAATACCTGGAGCATAAATTTGCCTAAAAGAGGTTTGAAACCGGACACTTACTAAAATCAATGCCCATAAATTAGAATACTAAGCGGGAATGAAACGCCTTAGCGCTTAATAATATAGTACACAAAGCGCGACGATTCTAAGTCTTCTTCAGAAGATTCGATTAACTCATGAGCTGTTAAAGCTATAAACGAAGCGAAATCCCTAACGGAGCCCTTATCAGTGGCGATCACTTTGACACATTCACCAGCCGACATCTTATTTAATTGCTGTTTAGCTTTGAGCAATGGCATCGGACAGGCCTCACCAGAAGCATCTACTAAATAATCGAATTGCATAACTACCTATCAATAAAAACAAAACCCAAGGAAAGAACATCTTATAGCAGCGACAGGAGGTTATACAAGCTAATCTCAGACAGCTGCCACCCTAGTTCATTCTGACAAAGTATTCACTTGCATCTGCTCCGAATTCGGCCTATATCTAAGAACCTAACACACCATACAATACAATCGAAGATGCCACGACGACAAAGCCTTAGCTTTTTACTACTCTGCTTACTAATATCGAGCACTCACGCAGACTCGAGCACTGATACAATCCCTAGCCTTGGCAATAGCTCGTCAAACCTCGTTTCAATCCAGCAAGAAAAAGCCCTAGGCAACGCTTGGTTGCGCACATTTAGACGCCACACCCAAGCCTATGATAATCCTTTAGTCACCGAATACCTCACCAACCTTGTATATAAACTCGCGCCAAACTCTGCCGTAATCGATCGCGACTTCACCATTACAATTGTCGACAATCCAAGCCTAAATGCCTTTGCAGTACCTGGTAGCATTATTGGCGTAAACGCAGGGTTATTCTTTAACGCCAATACCGAACAAGAATTTGCATCCGTTATTGCTCACGAACTCGCCCACCTCAGCCAAAGACACTACGCCCGCATGCTCGAACGACAAAAGCTTGCGGCGCCACTGACACTCGCCGGCTTTCTGGCAAGCGCAATTATTGCTGCGACAGCTGGTTCAGAAGCTGGCGTCGCTGCACTGGCAAGCACTCAGGCACTTAGTGCAGAGAAACAACTAAAGTTTTCACGCAAAAACGAACAAGAGGCTGACCGCCTAGGTATTAAGATTTTAGCAAATTCAGCTTTCGACCCGCGAGCAATGCCAAAGATGTTTGAACGCATGTACAAACAAACACGGCTCAGAGCAGAGAGCCTCCCAGAATATCTATCAACACACCCTCTGTCCGATACGCGAATTAGTGATACGCGAGGGAGGGCTGAGCAGTACCCCAGAGCACGCTATCGAGATGACATTGACTTTCACTTTAGTAAAAACATGATCATTAGTGACTATGCGGAATCCAGGCAAGCTGCAGTTGAATACTTCAACAATATTCTGCAAAAGGGTAATACGACACAAATTAGTACCGCGACATTTGGCCTTGCCTATGCTCACCTAAAAACCAAGCCCCTCAAAACGATTGAGCTTCTGGAAAAACTATTAGAGCAGTATCCTAACCAGATATCGATCAACACCATCTATGCGCAAGCATTATCCAATGCCAGCCGCCACACCGATGCAATCAGCACCCTTGAGCAACAATTAAGCAGGAACCCTCACAACTACTCTTTATCTCGAGCGCTGGCAAAAGCGTATCTTGATGCAAACAAAATTAAGGAATCGAATCATCTACTCACTAAAATGAGCCTACGTTACCCTGAAGACCCCGAGATTTGGTACTTACTTGCTGAGGTAGCGGGGCTCGCTGGTGATATCGCGCATTTGCACCAAGCACGAGCAGAATATTTCTACCTTACCGCTAGAATGAATCAAGCTATCGAGCAGCTTAGCCTTGCCTTGAAAAAAACCACAAGTGAGCTTGATGAACTTAAGATCCAGTCAAGACTGGACCTCTTCTATGCCATCAAAGAAAACCCGCTGTTTTAAACGCGCAAACAGGGTGAATGGAAAGCCAAAGTTATTT
>NZ_LWFZ01001070.1:0-902 GCF_001635225.1 Oleiphilus sp. HI0086 | reverse complement strand
GAAGCCGGGTAACTCTTCTCAAGCACTTCCAATCGAGTGTTTATCACGATAGGCACGCGGTGATAAGCCCATCCAGGTTTTAAACGCTCTAGAAAATACCGAGGCTTCATCAAAGCCTAATTCCAACCCTATCTCGCTTATTGATCGATTACTATCATTTAGCAGGCTTAGCGCTTTTTCACATCGTAGTTTTTGCTTAATTTGTTGGTAGCTAGTGTTTTCTTTTTCCAAGACACGTCTTAAATTTCTTGGGCTCATATTGAGTTCACTGGCCAAATCATCAAGCTTCTTAAACTGCATCGTATCATCAACAATCATATTCATTACTTGAGTACTAAAACTTCGTTGAAAGTCCGGCTTTGACAGCAAATCGGTTGGCGAATTTTGTAAAAAAGTATTCAACTCTTTCTGGCCCTGTTTAATAGGCAAATCCATAAGAGCTGATTCGAAGACTAGTGCGTTTTGCGTTTCACCAAACCTACAGTGACAAGGAAAGAGCAAACTATACTCCGCAACATGCGGTGGACTCTGGTAACTCAAGCTAACATATTTTAAAGGTAATCGTTCAGTAACAAGCCAGCTTGCAAAGCGATGCCAAACCAATAAAAAAAACTCTACGAGGAAATTGGCAGTATCCAACTCGGGCCGTACAGGCTGAAAAATAAGACGAGCTCCCTCCGTAGTATTTTCAAGTTGCAGCACGATATCGTTTCTAAAGGTACTGTAGAGCAAGCTTGCCCGCCTTATGCTTTCACCAATAGTTTGCTCCCTTATCATTTGTTTAGCTACGATGGCAAAAACACCTTGTTTACAGGGCTGATCGGTAAAGCCCATGAACTCATCATCCATTAGTCGCCAGATAGAACGAATTAGTGTTGATACTCGCTCAGATGAAATACGAT
>NZ_LWFZ01001069.1:0-1189 GCF_001635225.1 Oleiphilus sp. HI0086 | reverse complement strand
AACAAAATCTGGGGCTTACAGCAACTTTCTTACATTAGGGAGATTTTTAAAATCACTATCTCCGCTTACTAGGACGTCGAGCCTGCTTAACGCCTTTCTTAACCGCTTTAGTGTGTGCCCTGCTTTCTTTAGCGATTTCCTGACTAGTTTTCTGCCTATGCTTGATAGGAGGCAAGTTAACCAAATCTCGCAATTCGTTAATATCCTTAACCTTAAGCTCTTCCCAGGCGCCAACCTTTAAACGACTTGGCATAAATATACAGCCGTAGCGTACACGCTTAAGCCTGCTTACCTGAACTTCCTGAGACTCCCATAAGCGACGAACCTCTCGATTACGACCTTCCATGACAACAACGTGAAACCACTTATTGCGGCCCTCGCCACCGTATTCTTGAACGTCGGTAAACTTGGCAAGTCCGTCATCGAGTAACACACCTTGCTTAAGTCTTTCGAGCATCGCGCCATCGACTTCACCATGGATCCGAACTGCGTACTCGCGATCAACACCGTAAGATGGATGCATTAAGCGATTAGCTAATTCGCCATCGGTTGTCAAAATCAACAAACCGCTAGTATTAATATCCAGACGACCTACCGATATCCAGCGCTGCCCCTCAAGCTTCGGCAGGTTATCAAAGACGGTTGGTCGCCCTTCAGGGTCAGAATGTGTACAGACAACCCCTTCAGGCTTGGAATAAACAATAACCTTATATTCTTGTTCAGACCTTCTAGGCATTTTTACAAAACGATCATCTACATAAACTTTATCACTTGGTACAACCCGCAAGCCCAATGAAGCAACTTCACCATTTACCTTCACTCGGCCCTGGCTTATCCAGCGTTCTAGCTCGCGGCGAGAAGCAAGGCCGGCTTGCGCAAGAACCTTCTGTAGGCGCTCACCAACAGGAGCCGTGGCACTACTTTCAGCTTGTAAGCTTTCGTCAAGATCGCTTTCGCTGACAGGAGTTTGTTGTAGATCAGTATCTGACTTCTTGGTCATTAAAATGCTCATTAGGTGAAATTTATATGCTGCAACCATTGTAGGTCAGCAGAGGGTATTCGCCAATAAAAAACCAGGGCTGAGGAACTATTGCGTAGTCACTAAGCCCGGAACTTATTGCTTAGGAATTTTGCGTCAGGCTAACTTTTAAAATCTCTGCCTGAAGATCAGCATATTCATGAACTGCTG
>NZ_LWFZ01001068.1:0-783 GCF_001635225.1 Oleiphilus sp. HI0086 | reverse complement strand
CCCGCATAGCGCATAACTAAGTGCAGTCAGTCGAGCCGGAAGGTAGTTCATTACATCATCAAGGCGAGCAGCAGCCCACCCGAAGTCCTTGTAGCGAGTGTTCTTATAGCCCCACATAGCATCGAGAGTATTCACCAGGCGGAAAAGAACAACGCCCGGTATGCCGCCAACAATAAACCAGAAAATAGTGCTAAAGATTGCGTCAGCACCATTTTCGAGTACAGACTCTGTACTGGCGCTTGCGACGTCTTCGGGCGTTAAATGCTTGGTGTCACGACTAACAATTCGAGCGACTTTCTTCCGAGCTTCACCTAGATGCCTTTTGGTTAAAGGTTCAATAATCGCTTCAGCATGTTCTTTGAGGCTTTGCCAACCTAGCGCTGTATATAAGACGAACGAGGCAAAGGCGACGTGAGCGATCGGTTCGCTGAGTGTAAGTAACTCCAAATAGAAAGCGAGTAGAACGGTAGGCACTAATAGGAATGTCAGTGCAATGATGCCTTTAAGCCGTTTGCCGGACCCGCTATTTAACTTGTGCTCAAGGTCGGTGGCGAGATTGCCAAAGCCAACGAGAGGATGAAAGTGCTTGGCTTCGCCAAAGACCTTATCGAGGAACAAGGCCAATAAGAGGCAAATTGAAAAGTACATGTGTTATTTCCTTGTTATATTTATTGGCAGGCAACGAGAACTAGCAGGGTGATGCATTCGAGTATCTCGATCATGGCGCCGGCTGTATCACCTGTGCACCCTTNAAGCCGCTTCATCATGCGAGAGCGCAAGTAG
>NZ_LWFZ01001067.1:0-1370 GCF_001635225.1 Oleiphilus sp. HI0086 | reverse complement strand
GATCAATTCTGAAGTGGTGACTTCATCCGGGCCGCAATCAGAGACAGAGTTGTGGATATGGTCTTTAGATAAATGTTCTACCGGCGCACTGAGCGCAATGGCTTTAACATAATAGCCAGACTTTGGCCTCACCTCAATCAGCCCCCAGTCCTCTAGTAAACCGTAGCTCATTAAAACAGTCGACACACTGACCGAGCGCTGTTTCGCTAATTCCCGAACAGAAGGAAGCTTATCCCCCCTAGCAAAAGTACTTTGCCGAATCTGCTCAGCAAGGTCATTTGCTAACAATTTATAAATAGGCTGTTTCATTGTTGTGCTCCCAGAACCATAACAGTTGTTCAAATATTATACTTAACAGTTCATTCATACTACATCTGTTATGGCTAATTTAGTTAAATTCTAAATCTGTTACGTATCAGACAACCTCCGTATAGTATTCATCTTCAAGCCCTATCATTATTAGTATTGCGAGGAAAGATACGATGAGACATGAAATACTCCCTTCGCCACAAGGTCTTCACAATTACTCAGGCTCATTAAAAGGCCTCACCAATCTATGTCTACGATTTGCCAAGCAATTACACTCGCTAGCATGGCGACTGGAGATACACCGACAACGTAAAAAGCTGCTTCAACTGAGTGATGCTCAATTAAGAGATATTGGCGTGTCCCGACAAGAAGCACAACTCGAAGCAAGTCAGCCTCTATGGAAGTAGAGGCTTAAGCCGTCAAATACCAGGAGGCAAATCACCCTGCTTTCTGTTATAAATAGGCTTCGTATCGGTATAAGAGCATTAAGCTGCCGTCTAATCGTGCAATGCTTATTAAAGATGGGTGAAAACAAAATACTCCATGTCTATCAAGAAAACTCCTTTTCTTACCTTGCTTCTGTCGCTCACATTGTTGATTAGCGTCTTATACGGGCATAAGCATGATGAACAACAGTGGCTATCTATAAACAAACATTACCAACAAGATTTATTAGCAATCGAAGCCCCCATTTTTTTTGATTACCTTGATCGTAGGCTAAACATAGAAGGCCTGGGTTCAGCCCAAAAGATTGATAGCTTAAAAGCTGATTTTGAAGATGGTGAGTCGCTTCCTACGATCAAAGCTATCTTGGAAGATTCAGCTTTTTCCTCCTATATCAAGCAGAATGGCAGCATGTTTCTTGAGAAAGCCATACTGGAAACATGGCATGAGGAGCGGCTTATAATTGAGCAAATGTATCGCGCCACCAGTACAAACTTACTTGGCCTTTCTGCTCAAGACTTCAGCATCAGACAGATCCTCACTCATGTTTTCGCACACCCCTCTCATCCATTGTTTATTTTAGTATTTCTATGTTTTTCAGTTTTATCCTTCTACTT
>NZ_LWFZ01001066.1:0-2095 GCF_001635225.1 Oleiphilus sp. HI0086 | reverse complement strand
TTATGCAAATGAGCGCTTACAAGGCCGCTTGGCGAGCCAAAAGGCGGATGACAAGCCTGTTGAGATTATCCAGCACGCCGACGTGCGTCGAATGCTGTTAGAGCAAAAAGCATACGTTGAAGGTGCAATGTCACTATGCCTGTTTGGTTATTTCTTATTAGATGATGTCAATACACACCCTGATGCAGACGAAAGAGAAAAATCAGAGCTCTTACTGGACTTACTGACACCCGTGATCAAATCATGGAGCTCCGAAGTTGGTGTAAAAGCGAATGATCTAGCGATTCAGGTGCTTGGCGGTGCAGGCTATACCAGAGAGTACCCTGTCGAACAATATTGGCGCGACAATAGGTTAAACCCAATTCATGAAGGAACGAATGGTATCCAGGCCTTGGATTTAGTGGGTCGCAAGCTATGGCAGCGCAACAGTAAAGGACTTCAAGTTCTGGTCTCTAAGGTGAATTTAGACCTTTCTCGTGCTAAAGAATCCAGTGAAAGGCTTCAAGCGTGGGCGCAAACAATTGAAGAACATTTGTCACTAGTGCATAGGGTTACTATGCAATTAGGCGCTGACCTTCAGAAAGAATCTCCTGACTTGACCTTATCTAATGCCAGTTCTTACCTTTCGATGTTTGCTCGCGTGGTGGTGTCGTGGCTGTGGTTACGCCAGGCCTTAGCGGCAGAAAAGGGGATTGCCGAAACTGAGCCCGCAAACCATGAAGAGCTTTCGTTTTACCGTGGCAAACTCCAGGCTGCTCAATATTATATTAAATGGCAATTACCATTAGCTAAGCACGAAGCAGATCTACTTTTGGGGCGAGACGATACCTGTTTTGAAATGCAGCCAAACTGGTTCTAGACCTTGAGACATAAACCAAATTCGAAAGCGGAGGAAAAAGTGAGCTATATTGAAGTCGATGTAAGAGGTTCGATCTTATTGATCAAGGTTAATCGAGCGGAAAAGTATAACGCGCTAACGGTCTAAATGTATCACGATATTGCACGAGCCTATTACCAGCTGGAGCATGATAATAATTTGTGTGTTGCCGTATTTTACGCAGAGGGAGAACATTTTTCAGCTGGCTTGGAGCTCACTGATTGGTTAGAGCCTCTTAAATCAGGAGGCTTGCCGCCTTTGCCTGAGAGAACCATAGACCCCTTTGCATTATCAGGCCCAAGCTTGTCGAAGCCTGTTATTATGGCGGTGCAAGGTTATAGCTATACCTGGGTGGTTGAGATGATGCTCAATACAGATATCAGAGTTGCTTCGGAGAATGCACGCTTTGCTCAGCTGGAGGTTCAGCGTGGTTTGTTTGCCTGTGGTGGGGCAACGATACGGTTACAGAATGAAATGGGTTGGGCCAATGCTCAACGATATTTACTCACGGGTGACGAGTGGTCGGCCGCTGATGCGTATCGCATGGGAATGATTCAGGAAATATGTGAGCCAGGGAAGCAGTTAGAATGTGCCTTAGCGCTAGCACAGAAGATCGCTAAGGCAGCTCCTTTGGCTGTACGTGGAAGCTTGACTTCATCTAAGCTTGCAAGACAAGAAGGCGAGGCATCGGCCATAAAGCAACTTTTTCCTAGCTTAAAGCCCGTCATTGAGTCAGAAGATATGAATGAGGGAGTTCAGTCATTTATCGAGCGTCGTGATGCGGTCTTCGTAGGGCGTTAAGCCCTGAAGGATCAATTTAACAAAGACGAGGCACGCTTAGGCCAAACCTAATGCCCGCAGTACAAATATTCCTGTGCTTACTGTTAATAGTGACAGTACGGTGGATAAAGCGATAATCGTTGCGGCCAATTCGGCGTTGCCTCGCATGGCCTTAGCCATTACGAAACTCGCTGTAGCTGTGGGGCTTGCGAACATAAGAAACAAAGTACCCAATGCTAAATCTTTAAAACCCATCACTAAGGCGGCAAGGGTGAACAGCAATGGCAATCCAACAAGCTTCAGTAAAGTTGCTTTTAATGCAAGATGATTGCTATCTTTTAATTCATTTAACTTGATCGAACCGCCTACGCAAATCAATGCTAGAGGCAAAGTCATGTTTGCAAAGTACTCGCCGCTTTTCATAATGATGGCTGGTGG
>NZ_LWFZ01001065.1:0-995 GCF_001635225.1 Oleiphilus sp. HI0086 | reverse complement strand
GCACATCAAAGGGCAAACTAGTTGAAATGCCGTTTGGATATAACTCATGCGTTGTCAGCCCTTCAGGCTCGACGAAAATCTGGTGGGAGTCTTTATCTGCAAAACGATTAATTTTATCTTCAATAGAAGGGCAGTAACGTGGGCCTGTTCCTTCTATGATGCCTGTAAACATGGGTGAACGATCAAAACCTGAGCGAATAATCTCATGCGTACGTTCATTAGTATGGGTTACATAGCAAGAAATCTGTTTTGGATGTTGTTCAACTGTGCCGGTATAAGACATTACCGGTAAAGGTGTATCACCTGGCTGTTCGTCCATTACGCTAAAATCAACTGAACGTGCATCAATTCGGGGCGGTGTACCCGTTTTTAAACGGCCAACACGAAAAGGCATTTCTCTTAAGCGTTTTGCCAATGCTATCGACGGTGGATCTCCCGCACGTCCACCTGAATGGTTTTCTAAACCAATATGAATAACACCGCCTAAAAAGGTTCCAGTTGTCAAAACAACGGTCTTTGAATGGAAGCGAACTCCCATATTGGTGACAACGCCACAAGCCCGGTCATTTTTAACAATCAAGTCATCAGCCGATTGTTGGAAGATATCCAGGTTTTCCTGGTTTTCCAGGGTTTCTCGAATTGCGGCTTTATATAAGATTCTATCTGTTTGTGCGCGTGTAGCTCTTACCGCTGGCCCTTTACGGCTATTCAGCACTCGAAATTGAATACCCGCCAAATCGGTTGCTCGTGCCATAGCACCATCTAGAGCATCGATTTCTTTAACAAGATGACTTTTACCAATACCACCAATTGCTGGATTGCATGACATTTGACCCAGCGTCTCGATATTATGCGTAAGTAGAAGGGTTGATGAGCCGCGACGCGCTGCGGCTAAAGCAGCTTCAGTCCCGGCATGTCCACCACCAATAACAATAACATCGTAATGTTTTGCGAAATCCACCTAGCATCCCCAGTCAAATAAAATAGCCGCGCAT
>NZ_LWFZ01001064.1:0-1191 GCF_001635225.1 Oleiphilus sp. HI0086 | reverse complement strand
TTTGGACGCATGATTACTTATGCGAATCAGATTCCACAGGTACTCATTGTGGTCACAGAGGGGGCAGTCCTGGGCGGAGGCTTTGGCCTTGCCTGTATTTCCGACGTTGCCCTAACCTCTAGTGACGCAAAATTTGGCTTACCTGAAACCGGCCTGGGTATTCCACCGGCTCAAATCGCTCCATTTGTCGTGACACGCATTGGCTTAACCCAAGCGAGACGTCTAGCCTTATTAGGGTCTTGTTTTAACGGTCAGGAAGCTAAGGAGCTGGGCATTGTTCACGAGGCACATGAAACAAGTGAAGCACTTGAAGAAGACCTAGAATCAGTACTTAGCCAAGTTAAACGCTGTGCACCAGATGCTAACCGTATCACGAAAGAACTGATACTCGGAGTCGGCAAACAACCATTGGAAGAGTTATTAGACTCTGCAGCCCATTCCTTCTCACAAGCAGTACAAGGTAAAGAAGGCCAGGAAGGCACCATGGCCTTTGTACAGAAGAGATTGCCTAGCTGGGCAGAGTAGTCAGTTATCATCAAAACAATGGATTCCCGCCTTCGAGGGAATAACGATAAAAAGAGAGTATTAAGATGTCTAAACAAGTGACATTCGAAAAAGTATTAGTTGCAAACCGTGGAGAAATTGCCGTTCGTGTGATGCGTACAGCTAAGTCGCTCGGCTATAAAACCGTTGCGGTTTACAGTGAAGCTGATGCGGGTGCGCCACATGTTCTTAACGCAGACGAAGCGGTATGTATTGGTGCAGCACCAGTAGGCGAATCCTATTTAGTCGCAGACAAAATCCTTGCGGCCGCTAAACTAACTGGCGCTGGCGCCATTCACCCTGGCTATGGCTTCTTGTCTGAAAACTGTGACTTCGCCAACGCTTGCGAAAAGGCCAATATTGAATTTATCGGCCCACCTTCTGCAGCAATCGAGCTTATGGGTAGCAAACGTTTATCAAAGATCGCTATGACCAAGGCCGGTGTGCCTTGTATCCCTGGTTATGAAGGTGCTGATCAAGACATTGAGACACTCCTAAAAGAAGCCCAAACCATCGGCTTCCCTATTATGGTAAAAGCCTCTGCCGGTGGTGGTGGACGTGGTATGCGTCTGGTTTTTGAAGAGAGCGAGCTGGAAGCACAAATCAAAACAGCTAGTTCAGAAGCTGAGAATGCTTTTGGCAGTGGTG
>NZ_LWFZ01001063.1:0-641 GCF_001635225.1 Oleiphilus sp. HI0086 | reverse complement strand
TAAGTAAGAAACTAGATCGTAAAGTCGTTGTTACATCGACTGTAAATGAGTCGTTGATTGGTGGCGTAATTATCCGCACCAACGATCTAGTCATCGATGCTTCTGTCCGTGGCAAAATTGCAAAATTGGCCGAAGCGGTTAGTGCTTAGGTAGCAGATTCAGATTTGAGGATTTAACGCATGCAACAGCTAAACCCAGCTGAGATCAGCGAAATTATTAAGAAGCGCATCGAAACTCTCGATGTTTCTTCTGAAGCCCAAAATGAGGGCACTATCGTCAGTGTATCTGACGGTATCGTTCTAATTCACGGTCTTGCCGACGTAATGTATGGTGAGATGGTAGAGTTTGAAACCGGCGTATACGGTATGGCGCTTAACCTAGAGCGTGATTCTGTAGGTGTCGTTGTCCTAGGTGACCCTAAAGGTCTTGCCGAAGGTCAGAAAGCAAAATGTACGGGTCGTATCCTAGAAGTACCAATCGGTGAAGCAATGCTTGGCCGTGTTGTTGATGCACTAGGTAACCCAATTGATGGTAAAGGTCCTATCGAGACTACGCTAACTGCACCTTTAGAAAAAGTTGCACCAGGTGTAATCGCACGTCAATCAGTTGATGAGCCAGTACAAACTGGTTTGAAAGCGATT
>NZ_LWFZ01001062.1:0-1024 GCF_001635225.1 Oleiphilus sp. HI0086 | reverse complement strand
GCGCATTCGCGAGAATCTCTTGGGTCTTAGTATTTTTGCTATCCAGGATTCTTAGAGGGTTTGTTTTCATCCTACGCAGACTATCTTCGTCAAGCTGATCAGCATAACCTTCAAGATAAGCAACTAATGCATCTTTAAAGGACTTGCGCTCTTCAGGCAAGCCTAAAGAGTTTATCTCTAACACCACATGTTCAGATAAACCAAGCTGCTTCCACAAGCGAGCAGTCATCATGATCAACTCAGCATCAATATCAGGCCCTTTAAAACCAAAACACTCAACACCGACCTGATGGAATTGGCGATATCTTCCTTTTTGTGGACGCTCATGTCTGAACATCGGCCCTGTATACCACAAGCGCTGAGTCTGGTTGAACAATAGACCATGCTGCTCGGCTGCTCGAACGCAGCATGCAGTTCCTTCAGGGCGCAGGGTTAAACTGTCACCGTTTCTATCTTCAAAGGTATACATTTCTTTTTCAACGATATCGGTAACTTCTCCGATAGAGCGTTTAAATAGTTCTGTCTGCTCGACAATAGGCATGCGAATTTCTTGATAGCCATAACTTTGGAGCACACCTTTTATATGCCCTTCCAAGTACTGCCAAACTGCAGATTGCCCGGGTAACAAATCATTCATTCCACGGATAGCTTGTATTTTTGCCAAGGTTTAATCCTTATTATCTAGAACTTCTCTCGAGCTCACTTAGCAAGCAAGAGGAAAAATTACAGTGTTAAATTCTATGCTTTTGCAATCACCTGAGACTCCTGGGCCTCTTTGGCTGCGACCTTGGACCTGATGTTTCGCTCTAAATCATCAACAAGTGTTGTGTTAGCTAATTTATGGTCCGGCTTTCCATCAAGGTAAAGTAAATTATTCGGCGATCCACCGGTCAGACCAACGTCTACTTCTTTAGCTTCACCCGGACCATTTACAACACAGCCAATTATCGCAACATCCAATGGCGTCGTGACGTCTTCTAAGCGCTCTTCCAATTCATTCATTGTCTGAACAACATCAAAGTTT
>NZ_LWFZ01001061.1:0-491 GCF_001635225.1 Oleiphilus sp. HI0086 | reverse complement strand
CTGAAGACAGCCAAGAAGATTAGACTTTTGGCGCGATCCCTTCAAAGCGATAGTTTTCCTGCAATTCCAGCGCTAAGGCCCGTTTGTCTTCATACAAATAAGGTATGACATAGTCGAGTATTTGATACACACCGTGCTGAATACTCTTCTGGTTCAGCGCCTGCGCTTCGTCCTCAGCACTTTGGATAGTTTTTAGGTAAGTCATCCAATTCGTCACAATCAACCAGGTATTTAAGGCTTTCGACTTTCGCTGCTGATCTTCCATTGGCTGATAGATTTCACTCTTCTCCATCGCATAAATAATGCTTTGGATACCACTCAAACAACGTAAAGTAAATCGTCGATAATCTTCACGCAGGCGCTCATCGCTGTCCAGCAAATGCTCTAGATCTCTATGCAAGAAACGATAAGCCCATAAACCGTTAAAGACCGCATCCAAATAGGTAATCAGATCATTTATATGTATCGCTCTGCCGCTCGGCACATTCAGA